>CAZPUV010000118.1:0-7747 GCA_964589805.1 uncultured bacterium
ACCTCCGACCCCCTGCTCCCAAAGCAGGTGCGCTACCGGACTGCGCCACGCCCCGACCCGGCGTTCATTCTAGCACACGGTGACGACCGCGCACGGCGGCAAATCCTTCAGCCGGCGAGTTTGTACCAGCGGAACAGTTCGCGCAGGCTCGGGCGCTTGCCGTACATGAGGATGCCCACGCGGAAGATGCGCGCAGCGAACGAGATCGTCAGATAGACCGACCCCAGGATCAGCGCCATGCTCAGCAGGATCTGCCACAGCGGCGGCTCGAGCAGGATGATCCGCGCCAGCATGATCATGGGCGCGAAGAGCGGAATCATCGACAGCACCACCGCGAGCGTTCCGTTCGGGCTCTGCAGGAGCAGCATCAGGCACAGGATGGGGATGATCATGGGCAGTGTAATGAGACCCTGCAGCTGCTGGGCGTCCTGGTCGGTGGTGCACACCGCGCCCACCGTCATGAACAGCGACGAGAAGAGCATGAAGCCCAGCACGAAGAACACGATCAAATAGAAGAACACAGCCGGCGCGATGGAAACGGACGCAAGTGCGGCCACCATCCCGGTGGCGGCGTAGCCGGCGAAGGCGACGCCCATGAGCGCCCACACGCCGAGTTGCGTCAGCCCCGCGAGCCCCACTCCGATGAGTTTCCCCCACATGAGGTCGCGCGGCGACACGGCACTCAACAACACCTCGATCACGCGCGATCCCTTCTCTTCGATGATGCTCTTGGAGATGGTCATCCCCCACGAGAGCAGAGACGAGTAGAGGATCATCGTAAAAATGAACACGATGCCGTAGTCGGCGAGGAAGCTCTTCTTCTCGAGCCCGCCCCGGGCGGTCACCTGCTGCATGTCGAGCTCGATGCCCGCGGTGAGCGACCTGACGCGCGCGTAGTCCAGCCCTTCGTCCGCGAGCCGGTGCTGGATCACGACGTCGGTGATCACGTCCTCGAAGCGCTCCAGGATGTTCATGTTGCGCTCTTCGCGCGTGAGGTACGAGGCCTTCCCGTCCTCGTAGATGGTCGCGGGGAGCGCGATCACGATGTCCAGGTCGCCGGCGCGCAGAGCCTCCACGCGCTCGGCCTGGGCCGCGTCCCAGGTGTCACCGGGTGCGGCCACGGCGGTCACCAGGTACTTGCGACCGCCGGCCGCCAGCGTGTCCGAGAGGGCCGCCGCCACGCCCTCGCCCAGTTCGCCGGTCTGGTCCAGCACCAGCACGCGGTAGCTCCGGTCGGGCTCGAGCAGGGCGAAGAGCACGGGGACGACGAAGAACACCAGCATCAGCACGGGAACGAGCAGCGTGCTCACGATGAAACTCTTGCGGCGCACGTTCTCGGTGTACTCGCGCCGGATGATGAACTTGACCTTCACGACGCCTCCGATACGCGCTCGATGAAGATGTCGTGGATCGACGGCTCCGCCACCTCGAAGCGCGTCACCTCCAGCCGCGCGCGGGCTGCGTCGAGCACGCGCGACGGCTCGGCGCCGTCCCTGAGGCGCAGGAACAGCTCGTTGCCGTTGTCCTGGAGGCTCTCCACCTCGGGCAGATCGCGCAGGAACGACCCGTCGCCGGCGACGCGCAGCGTCACCCCGTTGTGGCCGTACTGCTGCTTCACCGATCGAAGCGTCCCCGAGAGCACGACCCGGCCGCGGTTGATGAGACAGATCTGGTCGCAGAGCTTCTCCACCTGGTCCATCTGGTGGGTGGAGAAGACGATGGTGTGTCCGCGCCGGTGGTACTCCAGGATGATGTCCTTGAGCACGCCCGCGTTCACGGGATCGAGCCCCGAGAACGGTTCGTCGAGGATGAGCAGCTCCGGTTCGTGCAGGAGTGTCGAGATGACCTGCACCTTCTGCTGCATTCCCTTGGACAGATCCTCCACCGGACGCAGCGCGCGGTCCGCGAGGTCCAGGCGTTCGAGCCAGGAGCGGGCGCGCCGCTGCGCCTCGCGCCGTTCGAGTCCCTTGATCTCGCCGAAGAACGTGAGCAGGGCGCCCACCTTCATCTTCTTGTAGAGGCCGCGTTCCTCGGGGAGGTATCCGACGCGGTCGAGATCCACGGTCGAGAGGTCCGACCCCAGGATGCGGATCTGCCCCTCGTCGGGCAGCATGATGCGCATCATCATGCGGATGGTCGTCGACTTGCCGGCCCCGTTGGGTCCGAGGAGGCCGTAGATGGCGCCTTTCGGCACGGAGAACGAGAGCCGGTCCACCGCGGTGAAATCACCGTAGCGCTTGACGATGTTCTGGATGTCGACGACGAACTCGCTCAACCCCTCACTCCTTCTCGCGGGTCAGCTCGTAGCGGAGCAGCACTTCGCGCAGTCCCAGGGCCGCGCGGTAGCGGTGACTGGTTGCGTTCTTCTCGGCCGGCGTCATCTCCGCGAGCGTGCGCCCCGTCGCCGCATCGATGAAGACCGGGTCGTAGCCGAAACCGGACGCGCCGCGCTCGCCGGCGGCGATCTCGCCGGGGAGCATCCCCTCGGCGACCAGGCAATCCACCGAACCCTTTCGGCGCGCCTCCGGGTGCCGCGCGAAGAAGAGCGCCAGACGGGCCGTGTCGGCCGGTGAGAGCGCGAGCGCCATCACGGTGCGGAAGCGCGCCTGGCGCTGGCCGTGCGGGACGTCCGTCATCTCGCGCAGGAGTTTCCGGCAGTTGTCGGCGTAGCTCGCGCCTTCACCCGCGTAGCGCGCGGCGAAAACACCCGGGGCACCGCCCAGCGCGTCGACTTCGAGGCCGGTGTCGTCCGCGAGCGCGGTGTGACCGGTGAGGTCGCGTATCTCGCGCGCCTTCTTGAGCGCGTTCGCCTCCAGCGTCTCCCCGTCCTCGACCGTGACCGGCGCGTCGGGGAAGTCGTCCAGCGTGGACAGTTCGACGTCCAGCCCGGAGAAGAGCGCGGCGATCTCCTTCGCCTTGTCCTTGTTTCTCGTGGCGAGAAGGATTTCCATGGCTACTTCAGACCGAGTGCCGCGCGCTGGGCGTCGAACAGCGCCGCACAGCCCCGGCGCGACAGATCCAGCATCTCCGTGAACTGCTCGGGCGTGAAGGGTACGCGTTCGGCGGTTCCCTGCACCTCGATGAACGCGCCGCTCTCCGCCATCACCACATTGAGGTCGACGTCGGCCGATGAGTCCTCCTCGTAGGAGAGATCCAGCATCGGAACCCCGCCCACCATGCCCACGCTCACGGCGGACACCAGGAAGTTCATGGGATGCTCGCGCAGTTCGAGCGTGGACAACGCGTCGTAGAGCGCGATGCAAGCGCCGGTGATCGACGCGGTCCGCGTGCCGCCATCGGCTTCGATGACGTCGCAGTCCACCAGCACCGTGTTCTCGCCCAGGAGCTTCATCTCCACCGCTGCGCGGCAACACCTCCCGATGAGCCGCTGGATCTCGTGCGTGCGGCCCGTCCGGCCGCGGTCGGCTTCGCGCGGGATGCGCTGCCGGGAACTGCGCGGGAGCATGCCGTACTCGGCCGTGACCCAGCCGCGACCCTGGCCCATCATCCACCGCGGAACGCCCGGGTCGAGCGTCGCGCTGCAGATCACCTTCGTCTCCCCGATTTCGATCAGCACGGAGCCCTCCGCGTGACGCAGATAGTCCCGTTCGATACGCACCGGCCGCAGTTCGCCCGGTGCCCGCTTGTCCTTGCGCATTCGCCTCTTCCTTCCTTCAGCCGACCGATACCAGTTCGATGTCCGGAACGCTCCGACCCAGGCACCGCTTCGCCAGCCCCTCGAACGCGGGACTCGTGTCGCTCAATACGATGTGAAAGTCTCCCCCGCCGGAGCCCGCGGCGCCGCGCTTCCGGATCACGCTCTCCACTTCGCGAGCGGTCTCCACCGCCGAATCGACCAGCACCACGTCCGCTCCCACGACCTCACCGATGACGCCCTTGAGCAACGGATAGTGCGTGCACCCCAGAACCAGCGTGTCGATGCCGGTCGTCTGATAGACCTTGAGATACTCGTGCGCCACCATGCGCGTGACGGGCGAGTCGATCCATCCCTCCTCGACCAGCGGAACGAAGAGCGGGCACGGTTGCGAGACGACGACCGCACCGGGCCGGCTCGCCTCGATCTTCGACGGGTACGCGTTGGATCGCACGGTGGCCGCCGTGCCGATGACACCGACGCGCCCCGAGCGCGTCGCCTGCACGGCGGCGCGCACACCCGGGTCGATCACGCCGACGATGGGAACGTCGAACTCAGATTCGAGGTCGGGAAGCGCGTGCGACGACGCGGTGTTGCACGCCAGCACCACCATCTTCACCCCGCGATCGAGCAGGAAGCGGATGTTCTCCCGCGAGAACCGCCGCACCGTCTCCGCGCTCTTGGTGCCGTAGGGGAGGCGGGCCGTGTCCCCGAAGTACAGGAAGGACTCGCCCGGCAGCCGCGCGAGCAGCTCGCGCAGCACCGTGAGCCCGCCGATTCCGGAATCGAACACACCGATGGGTTGCTGCGGCATCGTCAGGTCTCCTGCTTTGCTAGCGCCACTCGCTGACACGGAACGGTTCGTCGGCGCGGATGTGGCCCGCGATCGTGTCCACCTGGGATCCGTCCACCAGCAGCTGCACGGCGGCGATCTCGGGGAAGTTCTCCGCCACGGTCTTGACGATGGCGGCGACGGTGCAGTACTCCGCGGCACTCCCCCCGGGGTGCGCCGCCACGAGTTCGGAGCTGAAATCCAGGTAGAGCGTCGCCGCCGCATCGTCGAGCAGGACGGACAGCAGCTGCGTTCCCTTTGGAATGGCGCTGATGCCCCGCTCGCGGCCGGGGCCCGCGATGAGCGCGTCGATCACCTGGCGGACCTGTTCGTCCAGGCGCCGCCCCACGGCGACCTCGCGCGCTTCGCCGTAGATGACCGGCTCCTCGGAATCCGCGAAGTAGAGCATCACCGTCCGGCTTCCCTCCGGGACCCGGGAGACCTCCTGCTTCGGCGGCTGCCCCTCCCCGACCGGCACCGGCGGACGGCTCAGCATCCACAGTACCACGGCGATCACAACGAGCGCGAAGAGCCCGATGATCAGCAGGTGACGGACCTGCAACCCGCCACCGGAGCCGCGGGAATCGCCCGGGAACCTGGAGAAATCGTCCATGTCAGCGATACCGTTCCTGCACGCGTCGGATCGCCTCGACCATGCCCTCGGCCAGGCGCCGGTGGAAATCCGGGTCGGCGAGCATCTGTTCCTCCGCCGGGTTGGACAGGAACGCCGTTTCGATCAGCACCGCGGGCATGCGCGCGCCCTGCAGGACGAGGAAGTTGGCCTGCTTCACGCCCCGGCTCTTGAGCCCCAGGCGTTCGGGCAGCTCCTTCTGGATGTACTCGGCAACCGTGCTGCTCTCGGCGATGTACTCGTTCTGCACGAGGTCCCAGAGGATGAACTCCACGTCGCTCTGCGCCGCCCTCGCTTCGCCCGCGCCCGCCTGGTTCTCGTAGCGCGCCAGCGCGCGTTCCGTCTCGCCGCGAGCCGGCGAGAGGAAGTACGACTCGAAGCCGCCGGTCTGTTCGCTGAACCACGCGTTGCAGTGAATGCTGATGAACAGATCGGCGCCCGCGGTGTTCGCGATCTCGGTGCGCTCGAGCAGCCCGAGCGCCCGGTCCTCGTCGCGCGTCATGACGACCTCGAGACCCAGGTCGCGCTGGATGCGGTCGCGCAGCGCGCGCGCGAGCGCGAGGTTCACGTCCTTCTCGAGGAGTCCGCCCGGGCTCTCCTTGCCGTAATCGCGGCCGCCGTGTCCCGCGTCGATGCAGATCCTGCGGATCTCGAGCGACCGTCTCTCCCCGGCGCCGTCTTCCACGACCTCCACGAACCCGGGCGCGGCCTCCACGGCCCCGTCCCCGGTCTCCAGCACCACCATGAGCTGCGGCGGGTCCTCCACCCGATCGACGCGCACGCGCCGGACCCCGCGCGCGAGATCGATGGTCAGGTAGGCGTCGCGCACGGTCTGCTCGGCGCGTACCCCCGCGACGAAACCGTGCGCCTCGCGCACGGTGAACGCGCGTACGTCGATCCGGCCGCCGTAGATCTTGAGCCGCACCAGTCCCGGAGCGCTGGTGTCCACGTGGTAGGCGAGCGGTTCGGTGAGCCGGATGGTGGCCGTCGTGCGTTCGGCGGTCGACGCGAACGTGATCTGCGTGGCGTTGTACCCGATCCCCCGCACCGCGAGCCGCCGTGCCTTCTCGTCCCACTCGAAGCCGCGCGGCGTGTGCTGCGACGCGATCTCGAGGATGAACTCGAGCGGTACGAGCACCAGTCCGGCCTCGTAGCGGACCGACGAGCGCATCATGGCCGGCTCGCCGTCGATCACCACCACGCGCGTGTCGACCGTGAGCACGAAGCGCGTCTTCCCCACGCCGAGCACGATCTTTCGGCTCGACGCATTCCAGAACTGCGTGGCCCGGAACAGGCGCGCGACATCGTTGGCGCGCACGTACCAGCCGGCGTCGTCGGAGACCCGGATCAGGGGAATGCTCTCCGACGGACGGCCGTCGTCCCAGACGACCTCGGCGGTCGTGTCCGCGGCCGGGACCCCGTTGGGCACGGCAAGCAGGCACCCGGCCAGGACAGCGAAGATGAAGCGATGAATCATGGAGTCGCGAATCGCGCGGAAACCGCATGCCGCCGCAGCGATGCGCGATCGACCATAGCAAAAACACGCCAGCCCGTCGAAAACCATTGTTGGGGGGAACGAGCCCTAACGGTCCCGTTTCATGGCGCGATCGACGTCGCGGCGGGCTTCCCGTTCCGCGATCGCATCGCGCTTGTCGTGGAGCTTCTTGCCCTTGGCGAGGCCCAGTTCAACCTTCACGATGCCGCGCGGGTTGAAGTAGAGCTTGAGCGCCACCAGCGTCAGCCCCTTCTCCTTCACCTTCCCGGTGAGCCTGCGAATCTCGGCCCGGTTCATCAGGAGCCTGCGCTCGCGCGCGGGATCGAGATCGCGATCGGACGTGTGCGAGTACGGGCTGATATGGAGGCCGTGGAGCACCAGTTCGCCCCCGTCGATGGAGGCGTACGAGTCGCGGAGATTCGCCTTTCCCTCGCGCAACGACTTGACCTCGGTGCCGCGCAGGGCGATACCCGCCTCGAAGGTCTCGAGGATGGCGAAGTCGTGGCGGGCCTTCTTGTTCTGGACGATGACCTTCATGCCGCGCGCTAGCCTACGGGTGCCGGAAGCGGGAATGCAACTGGCAAATTTGAAACAAGTTAGTGTCTATCTCAATTCGTGCACTATATGGAACACCCCCGCCGGGACCGTTTTGTAACATGATTTACGGCAACAGGTTGCACGGCCGAAACCGCCGGTGGTGGTGCGACGCCTCGCCGGGGCCACATCTTGTGTGCTTTGACACAGCCACCTGTAACATGCTCTATTACAGTAAGTTAAGAACGCACGCCGGGGCCGGAAAGCCCGGGATCGCTGTTTGACTTTTCCACCGGGTTACCCTATTCTCCGGCCCGAGGCGTCGATGAAGGTTTTCTTGGCTCTCCTTTGTTGCCGTCCTCTTACTGCCAACCTGCTTGAGCAGTTTCTGAGGCCGAAGTGGTGGAACTGGTAGACGCGCTGCGTTCAGGGCGCAGTGAGGGCAACCTCGTGGGGGTTCGAGTCCCCCCTTCGGCACCATGAAATCTCGATGGTAGGTCCTGGGCCCTTCGGTTCCGCACGACGCGGCGCCGAAGGGTCCTTCTTTTTGCGCACGACCATGCGCGTGCCGCGGACCGGACCGGTGTCGATGCGCCGCAC
>CAZPUV010000119.1:0-7735 GCA_964589805.1 uncultured bacterium
GCGATTTCGATGGTCCCGTTCTCCATGAACTTGCCCGTGCGGTCATGCCCGAGCATCTCGGCGAGCGCATCCACGACGGGCCTCACGTACGGATCCAGCTTGGCCTGAAAATCTCCTGGAAGGAACCCGAGGCTCGGCCCCGCCTCCACCACCGGACGCACCAGGAACACGCGCTCGATGGCGCCGATGCGCAGCGCGGCCACCGCGGCCGCGACCGCGAGATAGGTCTTGCCGGTCCCCGCGGGTCCGATGCCGAACACGACGTCGTGCGCGCGGATCGCGTCGAGATAACGCTTCTGCCCCGGTGTGCGCGGCGTGATCGTCGCCCCCCGGCGCGTGGAAACCACGACGTCCCGGTCGAGCGCTCCGTACTCGACGGCCGTGGCGGTCTCCGCCCTCTCGCCGTTGCCCCGCGTCAGGATGTAGCTGAAATCCTGTTCGTTCAGGGCGCGGCCGTCGCGCGCGATGTCGATGATCTCCCGGAAGAACTCGGTGAGTCGGTCGATCTGCTCGCCCGTGCCGCTGAGGATGATGTCGTCTCCACGGACGACGACGGTGCCGGGATAGTGGCGATCGACGATGGCAAGATGGCTGTCACGTGCTCCGAACAATTTGAGAGGGTCGACGCCGCTGAACGACAGCACCCTCCGTTTGGTCTTCAACCTGAACGCACCTCCGGATGGCGAAACACCGCCCCGCAGACCCGCTGCGGGTACGACGTCTGAATATAGGCCACGGGGGAGGCCGGAGCCAAGCACTAGCGAGGGACGGTCAGGACGATGTCCGACTCCAAGTTGTTGGGGTCACGCACCTTGTCCTTGTTGGCCTCGAAGAGTCGGACCCACTGGGCCGGGTCACCGTAGATTTCCCAGTAACCCGCTATGATTTCTAGAGTTTCGTACGGAGCCACCCGGTGCTCGGTCGGGAGGTCGCGGGGGACGACCAGGGACGTGTCGGGGTAGATCCACACCGGATCCTCGATCTTGTCGAGGTTGGCGCGGTAGATCCGGGGCCACTTGGTCCAGTCCGCGTAGATATCGTCTTTCTCGGCGATGATCGAGAGGCAGTCGCCCGCGATCACCCGGTAGGTGCGCGGGAGGGCTTCGAACTGCGCCACCTGAGCGGCGAGCGTCCGGATGTCGGCCTCGACGCGGAGAATCTCCTTCTCCACCGGCGTGATCAGGTTGCGCAGCGAGTCGATCCGCTTCTTGGTCGCCGCCAGATCGCCCTGCGTTCCGTCGAGATCGGACTGGAGCGCGTCGCGCTCCTGCTCGAGTCCGTTGCAGTAGGCCCGTCTCTCGTTGTTGGGAAGCGCCACGAACTCGTCGCCGGAGTAGTACTCCCCCTGCTTGATGTCGACGCTCCTGCCCCGGGTCTTGCTGCAACCCAGGGAACCCGACGCGACCAGCGCGCCCAGAACGCACACGATGATTCCACGTACCACTAGGACGACTCCTTCGAATCCTTCGCGCCCTTCTTCTCGGACGCCTTCTTCGCCTCGGCCTTCTTCTCGATGCGGCCGCTGCCCCGCTTCAACAGTTCGAGGCGGCGCCGAAGCTCGTCGGGTTTGTCTTTCTTGGAGTCGAGTTCGGCCTGCTTGGTCGCGAGTTCCTCGGAAAGCTGGCGGGCACGATCGTGCACCACGGCGAGATCCTTGTCGATCACCGAGATGTCCTCGCGGAGTTCCTCGATCTCGATGGGAGACACGTTGCACGTCTCCACCTTGGAGCACCCCGTCAGCATGACCGCCGCGCACGTGGCGCCTGCGAGCCACGTGCGAATACCATTTCGCACGACCAGACTCCTTTCAAAATGTGGGGATTAGCAGAAGGTAACCCCGATACCCTAGCAACGGCCCCGGACACTGTCAAGAGTCGTTCTCCGCGCGCGGTTTACGGCCCTTTTCGGGGTCCGGGCGGATCTCGATGTGGAGGTCGCGCAGCTGCTCCGGGTCCACCGGAGACGGCGCGTCGTCCATGAGCGAGGTGGCCTTCTGCGTCTTGGGAAACGCGATCACGTCGCGGATGGACGGGGCCCCCACCATCGTCATGATCAGCCGGTCCACCCCCGGGGCGATGCCCCCGTGCGGGGGGGCGCCGTACTCGAGCGCGCCCAGCAGGAAGCCGAAGCGGCGCGCGGCGTCTTCCTTCGTGATCCCCGTCACCGCCATCACGCGCTCCTGGAGCGCCCGGTTGTGGATGCGGATGCTGCCCGACGCGAGCTCCATTCCGTTGCACACCAGGTCATAGAGATGGGCGCGTACGCGCAACGGATCCGATTCGAGGTGCTGGATGTCCTCCTCGAAGGGCATCGAGAACAGATGATGACACGGAACGTAGCCGCCGCCCACCTCGTCGCGCTCGAAGAGCGGGAACTCGTTCACCCACAGGAACTCGAACGCGCTCCCCTGGTCGAGGCCGAGGCGCCGGCCCGCGTCGATACGCAGCTTGCCGAGAATGACGTTGATCTCCGGCGTCCCGCCCACGAGCGCGAGCAGCAGGTCGCCGTCCTGCATGCCGCAACCCGCGATGACGCGCTCCTCGACGGCCTCGCCGAGAAACTTCGCGGCCACCCCCGCGAGGCGCGCGCCGTTGCGGCGCAGGCTCAGCAACCCGCCCGCGCCCGCCGCCTTCGCCACGGCTTCGAGTTCGTCGACGTCGCGTTTCACCAGGCGCGCGCCGTCCCGGACCACGAAACCCCGTACCTCGCCCCCGGAATCGAGGGCCTGCCGGATGACACGGAATCCGGTGCCGGCGAAGTACTCTCCCAGCCCCCGGATCTCCATGCCCAGGCGCAGGTCCGGCTTGTCGATCCCGTAGGTTGCGATCGCCTCGCGGTACGACATCACGCGGAACGGGGTGGCGAGTTCCACGTCCGCGCCCGCGCGGAACACTTCCGTCATCAGGTCCTCGACGAGCGCGAACACGTCCTTCTCCTCGACGAAGCTCATCTCCATGTCGATCTGGGTGTGTTCGGGCTGGCGATCCGCGCGCAGGTCCTCGTCGCGGAAGCAGCGCGCGATCTGGAAGTAGCGGTCGAAACCCGCCACCATCAGAATCTGCTTGTAGAGCTGCGGGCTCTGCGGCAGCGCGTAGAAACTCCCCGGGTGCAGGCGGCTGGGAACGAGGTAGTCGCGCGCTCCCTCCGGGGTGGCGCGAACGAGCATCGGTGTCTCGATCTCGAGAAAATCGCGCGCGGAGAGGAAGTTCCGGATCGCGAGCAGCACCCGGTGCCGCGTTTCGATGTTCTCCTTGAGGGGGCGGCGGCGCAGATCGAGGTAGCGGTACTTGAGACGGAGTTCCTCGCTCGCCTTCACCTCGTCCGCGATGCCGAACGGTATGACCTCCGACCGGTTGAGGACGACCACGCGGGAAACGGCGACTTCGACCCCGCCGGAGGGAGAATCGTCCCGCACCATCTCCGCCGGTCGCGCCCGCACCACGCCCTCGACCGCGATCACGTCCTCCATGCGCAACGGCGAGGTAACGGCGTCGAGTTCCCGGTCCGCGGCGTCGGCCACCAGCTGGACGCGACCGTAGCGGTCGCGCAGATCGATGAAGCGCACGCCGCCCAGGTCGCGCACGCGCGCCACCCAGCCCATCAGACGCACCGTCTCTCCCACCCGCTTCGTGTCCACGTCGCCGCACCGGTGCGATCGCGCGAACGGAAGCCAGTAACCCGTCGTACTCACCGCTGTTCTCCTTCCGCCGCCGCCTCGCGCCGCGCGAACGTCTCCACTTCCCCCTCGGCCACCACCCGGTCGGTCTTCGCGCGCAGGTCGTGCCACGCCACCTCGCCGGGCCGCTCCGCGTCGACGACGACCGCGACGCGCGCGCCGCTCTTCGCCGCGGATTCGACCTGCTTCTTGCGCGACCGGCCGGAGAGATCCACCTGTGTTGCCCCCACGGCGCGCAGGGCGCTCGCGATCGCCAGCGCCCGCGCCTCCGCGTCCGGCCCGACGCATACCACGTAGTGGCGCACGCGCCCTTCGAGCGCCGCCTCACCGGCCGCCCCGGCGGGGAGAGCCTCCACGATCCGCTCGAGCCCCGCGCTGAATCCGATCGCGGGCGTATCCGGCCCGCCGAACTGCCGCACCATGTCGTCGTAGCGGCCGCCGCCGCACAGCGCGCTCTGCGCCCCGTGCTCGTCGTGGAACACCTCGAACACCGTTCGCGTGTAGTAGTCGAGGCCGCGCACGAGGAACGGGTCTTCCTGGAACGGGACCGACAGCGCGGCGAGCGCCTCGCGCACGCGCGCGAAGTGCGCCGCATCCTCTTCGATCAGATGATCGGAGATGACGGGCAGACGCCGCTTCATCTTCTCGCCGTACTCCTTGGAATCGAAGATGCGCAGCGGGTTGTGCGTATACCGCTCCAGCGCCCCGGGATCGATCTCGTCCGCCAGGCCGCGGATGGCGTCGAGCAGGACCGTGCGATAACTCGCGCGCGAGCGCTCCGTGCCGACCGAGTTGAGCCGCACGTCGACCTTCTCGAAGCCGAGCGCGTTCATCACCTCGACGAACATCTGGATGAGCTCCGCGTCGAGCGCGGGGCTGTCACTCCCGATCGCCTCGGCACCGACCTGGTAGAACTCCCGGTAGCGGCCCGCCTGCGGGCGGTCGTAGCGGAACATGGGTCCCGCGTACCACAGCCGCTGCACCCCGCCCCACCGGTGCATCCCGTTCTCCAGATACGCGCGGATCACGGACGCCGTGTTCTCGGGTCGCAGGGTGAGGCTCCGGCCGCCGCGGTCGGTGAACGTGTACATCTCGCGGGTGACGATGTCCGACTGCTCGCCCACGGCGCGAACGAACAGATCGGTCGACTCGAAGATCGGCGTGCGGATGCCGCGGTAACCGAAGCTGTCGAAGACCCGCTCGAACGTGGACTCGACCGCGCGCCACCGGTCGATCTCGAGCGGTGTCACGTCGTGGGTTCCCCTGGGGCGCGTGTACTTCATGGCCCCGGCTCCTCCGCGGGCACGCGCGGACGAAACGCCGCGAACCACAGCACGAGCCCGCCGCCGGCGGCGACGCCGGCCACGTCCGCCACCCAGTCCATGACGTCCTTCTCGCGGCCGGGAACGGTTCCCTGCAGCACCTCGTCCAGGGCGGCCACGGTCGCGCCGATCGCAACCAGCAGCAGGAAGGTCACCGCGAAGGAACGGGCGGCCGCGCGCCCGATCGCGCGCGCCAGCAACGCGCTCAGGATGGCGTATTCGACGAAATGCGCGAGTTTGTCCTTCATTTCGAATTCCGGCCCCGGCGCGCTCAGGTACGGGCGCGACGACACGAACATGATCAGCGCGACGTACGCGACCGCGACCGCCAACCACCGCCACGACGGGCGGTACCCGGCCACCGGCTCCTGCGCCTGGAACGCGCTCAACGGTCGCCAAACCGGCGGAATACGTCGAGCACGCCGTCCGCGCCCGCCGCACGCCGCAACTCGCCGCGGAAGTCCGCGTTGCCGAGCAGCCGGGATATCTTCGCCAGGATGCGGATGTGCTCCCTGCGCCTTTCCTTCGGTCCGAAGACGAGAAAGATGAGATCGACGTCGAGACTGTCGGTCGCGTTGAAGTCCACGCCGGACAGCGTCCGGTAGAAACCCGCCACCAGCCGGTCGACGCCGGCGGTGTACGCGTGGGGGATCGCGACCCCGTGCCCCACACCCGTCGTCATGACCCGCTCCCGCGCGATCAGGTCGCGGAGCGCCTGCCCTGCGTCCACGATGAGCCCCTTGGCGTCGAGGTCCGCGACCATGGCGGCCAGCAGGTCATCCCGGTCGGCCGCGGGAAGATC
Organism: uncultured bacterium; assembly: GCA_964589805.1. GTDB lineage: Bacteria > Krumholzibacteriota > Krumholzibacteriia > WVZY01 > JAKEHA01 > JAKEHA01. The sequence goes on from CAZPUV010000119.1 coordinate 5,801, forward strand.
CGTGACCACGGTCTCCGGTGCAAACAGCTCCGTCAGTCGCATGATGGGATGGGGCCGCCGGTCGTTTCGGGGCGGAAATCGAGCGCCCAACGATAGGTTGGGCGCCGCCGGGTGTCAAGCATGGTTGGCATCACGGCTCGATCGGCACGACGCGCACGTCGAACGTGTCCGCGCTGATGGAAGAGAGCCGGATACCGGGGGGGAGGATCACCTCGGCGGCGACACGGTGGATCGCGAGCGCCCGCCCGCTCACCGTTAGCAGCACGGAGACATCGCCGGAGGTGAGCGTATCGAGTACGGCCGACGGTCCCTCGAGTGTCAGGGAGACCGTGGGCGGATCGACGGCCGCGTCCAGGTCGTCCGAGTCGAGCAGGACCGTGGGCGGGACGTTGGGCAGCACACGCTCCCCGCGCGCGCTGACCCGGAACGACACGGTGACGTGGTCGGGTTCGCAGACGAGGCCCCGCTCGTCGCACACGAGATCGACCTCCCGCGAAGAGGACTCGCGCACGCGCGACAGGTCGACCGGCTCGGTCGGGATGTGCTGGATCCGTTCCACCCGCGACAGGGGTCCGCGCAACGTGATCCACGCGGGGTCGATCGCCACACCGCCCTCCAGGAGCACGAGGTTGGACGCAAGCGCACCCGTGGTCACGAGCGACACCTGCAGCCGCCGGCTTGCGAGCGGCTCGAGGGTGACATCCAGGATAGCCGGGGCGAGCACCTGTATGCGGCCGGGCTCGAGTCCGCCGGCGCCCCTCACCTCGTTTCCGGTGAGCGGCACCCGTTGCTGCCCGGGGCCGAACCCGGACAGGTCGGCCACGACCACGAGACGCTGGAAGCCCAGGGCCAGCATCTGGCGGCGCGTCGCCTCGACGCGCACATCGGCGGAAGCGGGGAGGTTGGAGGCGATGGCCAGGGAATCCGGCACGCCTTCGACGACCAGCGATACGGTTCGCACCCGCACGACCTCATCCTGGCCGCTGGCGTTGAACCACACCAGGAGCGCGACGACGAGCGCCAGTACCTTGGCACCGAGATTGTGAGTGAACAGGCGCGCGACGTTCATTGCAGCCGCGTCGCTCCCTTCCCGTCAGCTGCCCGGCCGGACGACGATCTCCTGCCCCACGCGCAGATCGTCCGAGCGGCGCAGGCCGTTGAGTTCGCGAAGACGGGCGACCGTCGTCTGATAGCGCTTCGAGAGATCCCACAGCGTGTCGCCGCGCTGGACGCGGTGGACGACCGTGCGCCCCGCGGCGTCACCGGCCCGCTGGGGCGGATGCGCGAGATGGAACTTCCGAATACCTTCCGCGATCGCGCGCGCGATCTTCTCGCGCCCGTCCGGATCGCGCATCAGTTTCGCGTCCGCCGCGTTGGTGAGGAACCCCGCTTCCACGAGCACCGACGGCATGGAGATCGTGCGGAGCACGGAGAACGACTTCTGCTTGACCGCGCGCGTCGGCAGGAGGTCGCGGCCGCGCATGGATTCGAGTATCGATTCCGCCAGCTGCTCGCTGCGGGCGAGCACGGTCTGCTGGTTCACGTCCAGCAGCATGTGCACGATGTCGTCGTTCCCGGAACCGCCGAGGCCGAAGCCGTGCGCCGCTTCGCCCGATGCGAGCGCGCGGTTGGCCGCGCGTTCCGCGCCCGCGGGTGCGACGAAGAAGATCTCGGCCCCGCGCGCCGACGCGCTGGGCGCCGAGTTCAGATGCACGCTGACGAATATGGCCGCCCCCTTCTCTTCGGCGATCTTGTTGCGGGCGGGGAGCGTCAGGTACCGGTCGCCCTCCCGCGTGAGCACCGCGCGCACGCTCCCGTCGCCGCGGTTGAGGATCTCGGTCACGCGGCGGGCGATGTCGAGGGTCAGCTTCTTCTCGACGAGGCCGTAGCGTCCGATCGCGCCGGCATCCTCGCCGCCGTGCCCGGCGTCGATCG
>CAZPUV010000120.1:0-7730 GCA_964589805.1 uncultured bacterium
GATCCTCGCGGGACATCTGACCGCGTCCCCGGAAGTGCGCCAGCGCTTCGAACGAGAGGCACGCGCGGTTTCCAGTCTCAATCACCCCAACATCTGCACGCTCCACGACATCGGTCACGAAGACGGTATCGATTTCCTCGTGCTCGAGTACATGGAGGGGGAAACGCTGCAGGCGCGCCTGGCGCGGGGACCGGTGCCGCAGCGCGAACTGCTCGATATCGCGATCCAGGTAGCGGACGCGCTCGATCGTGCGCATCGCCAGGGCCTGGTCCACCGCGACCTCAAGCCGGGGAACATCATGCTCACGCCGTCCGGCGCGAAGCTCCTCGACTTCGGCCTCGCGCGCAGTACCGCCCTCGGAGGCGGCGACGATCTTTCCCAGTCGCCCACCGCCGCTCGTTCGCTGACAGCCGAGGGCGCCATTCTCGGGACGTTCCAGTACATGGCGCCGGAACAGCTGGAAGGACGTACCACCGACGCGCGCACGGATATCTTCGCTTTCGGCGCGGTGCTGTGGGAGATGGCGACCGGGACTTTTGCCTTCGTTGGTACCAGCCAGGCGTCGCTCATTGCGGCGATCCTCAAGGACCGTCCGCGCGCCATCTCCGAACTCCAGCCGATGACCCCGCCGGCACTCGAGCGTGTGGTACAACGATGCCTCGAGAAGAAGCCCGACGACCGATGGCAGACCGCCCGTGATCTGATGCTGGAGCTCACATGGATCCGCGACGCAGGATCGCAGGCGGGGGTCGCGGCGCCCGTGCGCGCGCGACGGCGGAGTCGCGAGCGCCTGGCGTGGTCGCTGGCTGCGGTATCGGCCGCGGTGGCGATTGCGCTCGGAGCGTTCACGTTGCTGCGCAGGAGCGAGCCGCCTGCAGTCGGAAGGTTCACGGTTCAGCCCGTGGACCACCGAACGAACATCGCCGTCGCCCAGCCGCAGACGAAGATATCGCCGGACGGTCGATCAATCGTGTTCCTTGCGACCGACACGACCAGCACGGCGCAACTGTGGATGCTTCGCCTCGGCGATCGCGCAGCCGTGCGAGTGCCGGGAACGGAGGACGGCGGGCTGCCGTTCTGGTCGCCTGACAGCCGCGAGATCGCCTTCTTCACGTCGTCGGGAAAGCTCATGCGGGTCCCCGCGAGCGGCGGAACCCCGCAGATGATATGCGCGGCCCCCGACGGGCGTGGAGGAACGTGGGGACGGGAGGGCGTGATCGTGTTCGCGCCTTCCTCGGGAGGACCCCTGTTCCGCGTGTCCGCAGACGGCGGCACACCGGTCCAGGTCACCGAAATGGACACGACGCGCCAGGAACAGGCCCATCGCTTTCCGTGCTTCCTTCCAGACGGGAAGCATTTCCTGTACGTCTCGCTCCCGGTCCGAGATGGCACATTCGACACGTTCGTGGGATCGATCGACTCGTTCGAGCGCAAGCACGTCGTCAACGGACGCGGCGCGGTGGTCTACGCCGAGCCGGGATATCTCCTGTTCGGCCGCGAGCAGTCCCTCGTCGCGCAACGCTTCGATCTGAAGCGTCTCGAAGCAAGTGGCCCCGTGATTCCGCTCGGCGAACCGCCCGGAAACAGCGGTGACTGGAGCGGGTCCCCCAATCTGTCGGTCTCCGACAACGGAATCATCGTTCGCGTCACGTCCGCCGTCCAGTCGTCGCTCATCCCCGAATGGGATGCCACGGGGACGCGCCGCGGACTGGTTCGTGTCGACGACGGCCTGTACACCGATGTCGCGCTCTCGCCAGACGGAACGCGGCTCGCGGCCGCACGGCTGAACGCCGCAGCCGCCGAATCGAACAGCGACATCTTCGTCATCGATTTGAGTCGCGGAGCGGCGACGCGCATCACATTCGATCCCTCGTCCAACAGCTGCATGCTCTGGTCGCCGGACGGACGGCGCATTGCGTTCGCGAGCAACCGCGGCGGAAGCGAAAGCATCTACATGAAGAATGCGGCGGGGAGCGATCGGGAGACCAAACTGTTGCAGAGAACGGACCAGTTGTTTGTGCGCCCACTCGCCTGGACACCGGATGGACGAACCATCGTTTATCACACGCTCACGCGTGATACCGGATACGATCTGTGGACGGTTTCCGCAGCCGGAGACGGAACCGCGTCTCCACTCCTCGTCACGCGCTTCAACGAAAAGGGCGGGGCGTTGTCTCCGGATGGCCGTTATATCGCATATCAGACCGACGAGTCGGGCGCTTTCGAGCTGTACGTGAGTTCATTCCCCGACATGCAGGAGAAGTACCGCGTCTCGGTCAACGGCGCCGGAGTCTACGGCGACCTGTTTGCCGTGATCTGGACCACGGACGGGCGGGAGATCATCTACGAAGCAACCGACGGCCAGACCATGATGCGCGTGCCAGTACAGTTCGATCCCGGATTCAGAGTCGGCACGCCAACTCCGTTGATGAGACTCCCCCGCAACCGGGTTGGTAATATCACCGGTGACGGCAAGCGCTTTCTCGCGGCGATCACCGCCGACGAGACCGCTAGTTCGCTTCTGTACTTGGTCAACAACTGGCCGGCGGTCGTAGAAAACCGATGATGCTCACGATCCCAGGGGATCGGTCTGAGTCTGCTCCTTCGAGTCAAAGCAGATGTTGCAGACACGATTGAACGCGCGGAAGCCGAGCAGCTCGACGTCCGTGGAGAGGAATCCTTCCTTTACGGGCTCTTCGCGCAGGAGATCCGTGCTCATGTACTTCTTGTTGTCGTCTGGCAGCACGGTAACCACCACCGCATCCCTTCCCATCTGGTTCTGAAGCTTCAGTGCCCCCAGAAGATTCGCGCCGGATGAGATACCCACACCCAGCCCCACCTCGCTCGCCAGTTTTCGAGCCATGATGATCGAGTCGCCATCGTCTACGTCAACGACCTCGTCGAGTCTGGACAGGTCCACGATGGGCGGTATGAACTCGTCGGAGATTCCCTGGATGCGATGCCGCCCCACGCGATGGCCCGTGCTCAGCGTGGGAGAATTGGTGGGCTCGAGCGGGTGGACTCTGACGGCGGGGCGCCGGAGGCTGAGATAGCGACCGGCCCCCATGATGGTCCCGCCGGTCCCGACGCCGGCCACGATGGCGTCGGGTTCGAGTCCGTGCGTCTCCAGTTGGAACCAGATCTCAGGGCCCGTACCCAGACTGTGCGCCTCGACGTTGTGCTCGTTCTTGAACTGGCTCGGCAGGAAGCCGTTCGGCGTCACGGCACCCAGCGCTTCCGCCTGTTCGATGCTGCCCAGGAAGCCACCCTCCTCCCGGCTTACCAGGTGGATGCGCGCGCCGTAGGCACGAATCAGATTCTTGCGCTCCTCACTCATCCAGTCGGGCATGAAGATGGCCACCGGATGCCCCATCGCGCGCCCGATTCCGGCGAACGAAATGCCCGTGTTGCCACTTGTCGCCTCGATGATCAGACCGCCGGGTGAAAGGCGGCCGGTCTCGTACGCGCGCCGGATGATATGCAGCGCCATCCGGTCCTTGATGCTGCCGGTCATGTTGAGGTTTTCGGCCTTGGCGTACAGCACACGGCGCTCACCACGATAGCGAAGTTCGATGGCGAGCAGCGGCGTGTTGCCCACCAGCCGACTCAATCCGAGGAGGCGCCGTTCGACGTCCCTGTCGAGGCTTACCGACATGCTCTGCTCCAGACGAAGGGGTTCATCATCTCGTATGAACGTCAGCGCAACACGACGAACTTCCGCGTCGTCTGCCCGCGAACGCTGTCCAGGCGCAGAAAATACACGCCCGAAGCCAGCCGTGACGTGTCGATCGTTTCCACCCTGATGCCGGCGCCCGACGAGGATGCCCGTCTCGTGAGCACGCGCCGACCGCGCACGTCGTATATCTGGATTACGACACTCCCTCCCTGATCCAGAGAGTACTGCAGCGACAACGCATCGCGCGCGGGGTTCGGTGCCAGCGAAAGAACAAGCGGATGTGACGGCACCTGCGTTATGGCGAGTGTGTCCACGTCGGCCCGCAGTATGAAATGATCCGGGTCGATGGTTACGGTACGGGGCTTTGCGCTCACGAGGAAATCGAACACCTGCGACTGGCGGTCGTTCTGGACCCGCACGCGCGTCTCCAGAGAGTCGATCGCCGTCTGCACCGCGATCACGAGTGGCATGTCGAAAACCGCCACGTTGGACTGCGGCGGCTTCTGCGTCTGCGACACGATCACCCACACGCGGTAATCCGGTCCCTCCGGCTGCCAGTTCGCGCTGAACCGGTAGGACGGGTAACCGGTGCCTTCCGTCACCCATTGCCGGAAGAACGAGCGCAGATCCATCCCCGAGACCGACTCGGCGACCCGCTGGAAGTCCGCTGTCTCGGCAACCCCGTAGCGGACCGAAGGGTCATCCGCCCAGGCGGCCATGATATCCCGGAAGATCGCGTCCCCGACCACGTAGCGCAGCATGTGCAACACGACCGCCCCCTTCGCGTACACGCGCCTCCCGTCGAACATGTTGTTGACGCTGACCGTGTCCGCGAGGACGAGCGTCCCCGGAGCATTCCGCGCGTGCCGGTAGCGCGAGGCCAGCACGGCTTCCGCTGTCCCCGGGTAGGTGGTGGGGCGCTCCTGCCAGAAGATGACCTCGGCGTAGGTTGCGAAGCCCTCGTTCAACCACAGGTGTGGCCATCGTTTCGGCGAGATGCTGTCACCGTACCACTGATGCGCGAGTTCGTGCGCAACCAGTCCGGGGGAGGAGCCGCCCATCGAACTCATCGTCTGATGTTCCATGCCGCCGCCGAACGTGAACTCGGCGTGACCGTACTTCTCGTCCGCGAAGGGATAGGGACCGAACCAGTCTTCGAATATGCCGAGCATGTCCGCCGCCGCGGACCAGCCGGCCGGGAGATCCGAATTGCTGTCGTTGTACACGAGATGCTCGATCGGGAGCGACAGCGGTCCCAGGCGCGAGGCGAGCGCAGCGGGACGATCGTACGTCTCCTGGTAACGAACGTAGTCGCCGATCGCGACGGAAATCAGGTAACTCGAGATCGGATAGCGGGACATCCACTCGTAGGTCGTCTCTCCCCCCGCCACCGATTCGCGCTCGAGAATGCCCTGCGATCCCACGCGGTACTGCGACGGCACGGTCACCGTCACGCGCGCCGAGTCCGCCTTGTCCGCGGGATGGTCCTTGCACGGCCACCACTCGCGTGCGCCGTAGGGTTCCGAGAGACTCCAGGCGAAGCGCTCACCCGCGCGAGTTCCGAACACGAAGTTTCCGAAGCCGTTCACGACCGGTCTCCCGCCGTAGGCGATGTCCACCGCCACGCTTCCGCCTACCACGACGGGAGCGGGCAACGGGATCCTGAGAACGGCACCGGTGTGAGAGGGGGAAAGGGGCGTCCCGTCCGCGAGCGACACCGACGTCACCGTCATCGACGCGGCCAGATCCAGAACCAGCGTCGACAATGGAGAACCCGTAACCGTACCCTCGACCCGCACCACACCGGAGATGGAATCGGTGGCGAAGTCCGGGGTCAGATCGAGATGATAGAACGTGACATCGAAGTTCCCGCTCCCGGCCGACGACGGTGCGCGGAGCGGGTGGTGTGCAAAGGCGGATTTCCCGATGGAACAACCCGCCGCACCGTCGACCTCCGCGGACAACACCGCGGGCTCGGTGATGCGCTGTGCCCACGCGACCGCCACCGGCGACAGGATGCCCGCCAGCAACACAACGGGAATGATGCGACAGAGGACTTGGTGCATGACTACGACGGCCGGGATCGGTCGATTATAGTGGCATTGGCACCCATCACGCAACGTGCATCCGAGATTGCGTTTGCATTGCCACCCCCCCGGGGTCTTGACAAACTGCTATATTTCCCAGGTGAGTACCCGCAATCCCCGGCTCGTCGCTCTCGCAACCGCCGTTCCACCCAATGTCGTTCTGCAGACCGACGTCAAGCGCTTCGCGGCTGAGCTGTTCTCCGAGACCATCGGCTCGCAGGAGCGTCTCCTCGACATATTCGACAACGCGCAGATCGACGAACGCCGCATGTGCGCGCCCATCGAATGGCACGAACGGGACCGCACCTTCGCCGAGAAGAATGATCTCTTCATCCAGCACGCCCGGCAGCTGGGCACTGAGGTGGCACGCGGGGTACTCGATCGCGCCGGTCTTTCACCGCACGGTGTGGATCACCTGATCTTTGTTTCATCCACGGGACTCGCGACACCTGGCATCGATGCCATGATCGCAAACGATCTCGAACTTCGGGAGGATGTCCGGCGCACGCCCGTGTGGGGACTCGGGTGTGCCGGAGGTGCCGCCGGGCTCGCGAGAGCGCGCGACTTCGCGCTTGCGGACCCGTCAGCGCGCATCATGCTCGTGGCACTCGAATTGTGCAGTCTCACGTTCCAGAAGGGCGATCTTTCGAAGAGAAATCTGGTCGCCGCCTCGCTCTTCGGTGACGGCGCCGCAGCAGCACTCGTCGCGGGCTCACGGGTCGGTGACTTCACCTCGCGCCACCTCCCGCTGGAGCTGGTTGCTTCCCGTAGCACGCTGTGGCCGGACACGCTCGACGTCATGGGATGGACCGTGGACGAAGATGGACTCCACGTCGTCTTCTCACGGGACATCCCCGCGATCGTGCGCGAAGAAGTTCGCCCCGGCCTCGTGTCCTTTCTCGCGACGCGGGGTCTGTCGCTCGACGACGTCGCGCACATCGTCGCCCATCCCGGAGGGGCCAAAGTGCTGCGCGCGTATGCGGACGCACTGGCTCTTCCCCCCGGGCGGTTGACGCACGCTCGCGAGGTGCTCCGCAGGTACGGAAACATGTCATCGCCATCGTGCCTGTTCGTGCTCGAGCGTTTCCAGGACTCGGCTGACATCCGGGCCGGCGAGTACGCCGTGATCGCCGCACTCGGCCCCGGCTTTTCGGCGGAATACGTGCTCGTGCGCGGAGCATCGCGATGAACGACACCGTCACGCGCTGGCTCGTCGTCTTCCTCGCTGTCGTCCTTCTTCAGCGCCTGTTCGAGCTCTTGCTCTCGGTGCGCAACGCCCGAAAGGTGAAGCCGCTCGGTGCACGCGAGTACGGCGCCGGGCACTTTCCCCTGTTCGTGATCGTGCACACGATCTATATCGCCGGTCTCTTCCTGGAGGTGCGTCTTCTCGATGCGCGGCCCGACAATCTCTGGCCGATGTGGCTGGGGGTGTGGAGTGCGGCGCAGGCGCTTCGCTACGCCGCGATCCGGGCACTCGGCGACCGCTGGAACGTGCGCGTCATCGTCATCCCGGGCGCTCCACTGGTCCGAAGCGGGCCATACCGGTATCTTCGGCACCCCAACTACCTGGCTGTCGTAGCCGAATTGCTTGCGGCACCGCTCATCTTCGGGGCCTGGCGGACCGCCCTGGTCGTGTCGATACTCAACGCGCTGGTACTGCGTCTGCGAATCACCGCGGAGAACGCCGCGCTTGGTTACACGAGAACGCCATAGCGGTCGACAAGGAGCCGCTCGGTCGTGTAGGATGGACCCGTAATCTTCGACGGCCAGAACCAATCAAGGGAGACGATCACATGGCTGCGTATACATGCGATAAGTGTGGAATGAGCATCGGGACCATGACCTGTGGGAAGTGCGGCAAGGAATTGAAACACGACACGATCAAGAAGCCGGACGGAACATCGGTGCACATCTCCTCATGTCCGGATGGACACGGCAAAGTCAAGTCGCCCATGTGCTGCGGCCAG
>CAZPUV010000121.1:0-2957 GCA_964589805.1 uncultured bacterium
ATCTCCGTGTTGAGGAGGTTCCAGAAGTGTCGATGGTTGAACAGTCCGGTGAGCCCGTCGGTGACCGAGAGTTTCTCCAGGCGCTCGTTCATCTCCTGCAGCTTGTCATTCTGGCTGTTGAGCATCTTGTTCTTGTACTGCAACTCCGCCTGGGACAGGGTGATCTTCATCGCCATTTCGTTGAACGTATCGATCATCATCCCGATTTCGTCCTGTGCTCCCTTGGGGATCTTGACGCCAACCAGGCCTTCATTGATACGTCGCGCCCCCAGCGCGAGACCGTGGATGGGCGTGAGAATCGTCTGCGCGATGCGGAGCGCGGCGAGGATCGCGATGGCCCCGACCACCAGCACCGCCAGCCAGATGCGGCGCTTCGCCTCGATGACCGGCGTCATCGCCGTTCGGTAGTCTTCCTCGTAGACGAGCCACCATCCCAGTTCGTCCATGTGCACCTTGCTCTGAAACACCTGTCGCCCGTCGTAGGTCGAGCGCCTTTCCACGCGCGCCGGACCGTCCTGCCTCGTCGGAACCTGAAATGCCAGAGTCCCCACGACGGGCGAGGACGAGGTGCGAGGCTGCGTCACGAACCTGCCCTGATCATCCAGCAGGAAGAGGTCGCCACCGGCGCCGGTCTTGACTTCGGCAAGCGCCCTTGAAACGTCCTCGAGGTCGACGAGCGCGACGAACCAGGACTGTCTGGCCGGCGCGACGGTGCTGTCCCCCAGCATCACGTAGAGCCACTGGTGCACCTCCCGGGCGTCGAAGATGGGATGCGAGACGCCCGACCTCAGCCCGTGCTCTCCGATCTCGTTCCACGCTTCATCGAACCTGCGGGACGCCAGATCAGGCGTCTTCACTGTCGTTGCCACCGGGTGTCCATCCGGTCCAATGACCATGAGGTCCCGGTACACGGGGAAGCTCGGCTGCACGAGCTTGAGGAAATACGCCACCTGCGCCTTCGCGCGCAGGCGATCGTCCACCGGCCCCGACGTTGCACGGCCGATGTTGTTCTGGAGCGTCTGCGACTGGCCGAGGCGGCTCAGTTCGCTCAGATGCCGTGTGTGCCACAGCCGCAGGCGGGTGATCGTCGTGGTAAGCGTGGACGGGAACCGGTCCTTCATTCGATCGGTCAGGAAATCGCCCGTGCTGTGCGTGGTGGCGATTCCCACGACCATCGACGTCAACACCACACTGCAGCCGACGAGCAGCGTGATCTTGGCGGAGAAACTCCCCTTAATGCGCTTGAGAGGATCGAGCATGATGGTGTCGCCCGTTCGGGCCCGGGGCGGTAAAGCAAGAAGAGTACACAACTCCCGCTGCAACGCCGCACACGCGTCATGGAAAATTGTGCCCGACCATGAGGAAGAAAAGGAAAGCGCGGGGACGTTCGAGACATCCCCGCGCCGTTCGAAGCGCAGTTAGCCCTTCCGGCGATCAGGCGAAGGCCAGGCGTATGAGGGCTTTTTGCTCCAGTGCGTGCGCCTTCGCAGATCCCGTCGCGGGGCTCGAGCTCTCATAACGCTTGATGCTGGTGACGTGCCGGCCCTTGACGACCGATCTGAACCACGGTCGCAGGTACGACAGCGCCCCCATGTTGGCTGGCTCCTCCTGGACCCACATGACCTTCGCGTCATCCGGGTAGCGCTTCAGTTCGGCAGCCAGCGCTTCCGCCGGGAACGGATAGAACTGGTCGATGGTGACGATGGCCCGGTCCATGGCGCCCCGTGCGGCCCGCTCCGCTCGCAGCTCGTGCGAGACTTTTCCCGAACACAGCAGCACCACCCGCGCGTCGCGCGCTTCCGTGTCTCCGACAATCGGTTTGAAGCCGCCCGTCGTCAGTTCCTCGACCGGGGAGCACGCCGAATCGACGCGCAGGACGCTCTTGGGCATGAACAGCACCAGTGGCTTCCGCCAGCCTCGAAGCGCCTGTCGGCGAAGGAGGTGGAAATACTGTCCGGCGTTCGACGGCTGGCAGACCTGCATGTTGTCCTGGGCCGCCATCTGGAGGAAGCGCTCGATGCGCGCGCTCGAATGCTCGGGGCCCTGGCCTTCGAACCCGTGCGGCAGCAACAGCACGATGCCGGAGAGCAGATTCCACTTGTCTTCGCCCGCGCTCACGAACTGGTCGATGATGATCTGGCCCCCGTTGGCGAAGTCGCCGAACTGCGCCTCCCACAGGACCAGCGCGTCGGGAAACTCTCGGCTGTACCCGTACTCGAAGCCCATGGCCGCAGCCTCGGAGAGCGGGCTGTCCACCGCGGTGAACAGCGCCTGGTCGGGCGCAACGTGCGCGAGCGGGAGGTAATCCTCTCCCGTCTTGACATCGATGATCGCTGCGTGCCGGTGGTTGAACGTCCCCCGCCGGGAGTCCTGCCCGGCCAGACGAACGCGGATTCCCCCCGTGACCAGCGAGCCGATCGCGAGCGCCTCTGCCATTCCCCAGTCCACCTTGCGTCTGCCTTCCGCCATCTCGACGCGCTGGTGCAACACCTTCGCGATCTTCGGGTGCGGCGTGAAGCCGGCGGGAACGCTCGTGACGGCTTCCGCGATCTCTCTGACACGTTCCTTCGTGATCGTCGTATCCACCTCGTAGCGCGGGTCGTATCTGCCGCCCTGGTACCGCCCCCAGAACTCGGGCAGTTTCCAGAACACGGGGCGCTTCTCGTACGCCCGCCCCTTCTCCTGTCCTTCGCTGAGACCGAGCGTCGCCTGCTGCTTCATGTTCTCGACGGTGTCCTCGTCGAGGCCGAGCCGCCTTGCGTAGACCTCCCACGCCAGCGGGTGTTTCGAGATGCGGTCGTAGAGCAGCGGCTGCGTGATCGTCGGGTCCTCGATTTCGCTGTGTCCGTAGCGGCGAAAGCCCATGATGTCCACGACGACGTCGCTCTTGAAGCGGTGCCGGTACTCCGCCGCGATGCTTCCCGCCCACCAGACGGCCCCGGGCTCTTCCGCATTCA
>CAZPUV010000121.1:2967-7719 GCA_964589805.1 uncultured bacterium
GATGATCGGAATCGACAGGCGCCTGGCCGCGTCCGACGCGAAGCGACCGCTGTGCAACGAAATCGGTTCGGCCGTGAACCCGATGCCGTTGTTCACGATGACGCGGATCGTGCCGCCGACGCTGTAGTGCGGGATATCGGCGAAGTTGAGAATCTCCGACGTGATGCCCTGGCCCGCGAAGGCCGCGTCGCCGTGCAGGGTGACCGGGAGGATGCGGTCGCGCCCGCTCGCGCCCCAGCGCTCCTGCCGGGCGTAGGTTCGTCCCATGACGACCGCGTCGACCGCCTCGAGGTGCGACGGATTGGTGGACAGGTGCACCTCGATGTCCCGTCCCGAATGCGTCCGGTAACGCCCGGTGGCACCTATATGGTACTTCACATCACCGCTGCCGAGCACGCTGCGCGGATCGACGTCTTCGATTCCGGCGAAGATGTCCTCCATGGGGATGTTCACGACGCTCTTCATCACGTTGAGACGTCCGCGGTGACTCATCCCGATGTAGAGGTACTCGATGCCGAGGCGGCCCGATGCGTCCAGCACACTGTCGAGCAGAGGGATCATCCCCGCCACTCCTTCGCACGAGAAACGCTTCGCACCGACGTACTTCAGGTGCAGGAACTTCTCGAACAGCTCCGTCTCCATGAGACGACCGAGCACCCACAGCGTGTCCACCTCCGGCGGACCGGCCTCGATCGTTTCGCGCATCCAGTCGACACGGTCGCGCTCGATCATGTGCATGTACTCGAACCCGATCGGTCCACAGTAGATCGAATGCCAGCGCTCCACGTCCTCGGGAGACGCGGCGCGCTTCGCATCCGTTATGTCGGGGTGTTCGTACGGCTGCAGCCGCTCCATCGGGTCGATACTGGACAGGAGGTAGCCCCAGCGCCGAAACGCGTCGGCCAGGGGATCCGGAACCGACGCGGTCACCGGAGGGCGCGATGCGTCCATCGGGCGTGGGTTTCTCATCGAAGCGTACCTGCCGGGTGCCTGCGGCCTGGCGCGCGGCGCACGATGCGCAACTCGCCGGACACAAAACGGGCTGGCGGCATTCTTGCGCCGACAGCCGGGAACGAGCGGTCGCTAACCGCCAATCGTGCATACAATTAACACAGGGGTTCCAGCGCTGTCAAACAACGCGTGGGGGCTTCGCGGCCCCTCCACCGCGCCGGGGCCGTCGTGGCGCGAACTCGTCGCGCAACTGCTTCAAGCACAAAAGGATAGAACACTGCCCGAAAAACCCGCTTGATCGCCCCCGCATCGCGTGCTACAGTGACGATCCCTGCACTATGGCGTTCAAATTCTTGAGCGCTTGAAAGAGATCCCGGGTTTCGCCCGGGATCTTTTTCGTTGAGGGTGCACGCTCCTCCGCTGTCAACGGCCGACGATTCCGTCGATCTTCTTCATCACGTCCGGCGTGAGATCTCCAAGCACCTTCATCGCTCCCAGATTCTCGATCAACTGTTCCCTGCGCGTGGCGCCGGTGATTGCGGACGTCACGTGTGGATTCTTCAAGCACCACGCGATTGCAAGCTGCGCTCGCGTGCAGCCGATCTCGTCGGCGACCGACTTGAGCCGCCTCACCTTCTCGAGCTTCGGGCGTGCTCCGGGGCCGGTCATCTCGTCCCGCAGCCATTCCAGTCCCGGCAGGCTGGTCCTCGTCCCGGGCGGCGTCCCGCTGTCGTACTTGCCGGTGAGCAACCCGCTCGCGAGAGGACTCCAGATGGTTGTCCCGATCCCCGGGTCCTTGTAGAGCGGGGCGTATTCCCGTTCGACGCGGTCGCGATGGAGCATGTTGTACTGCGGTTGTTCCATCGCCGGCCCGATGAGATGCTCGCGCCGCGCGACGCGCACGGCCTCTTCGAACCGGTCCGCGCTCCACTCGCTCGTTCCCCAGTACAGCGCCTTCCCCTGGTCGATCACGAAATTCATCGCACGTACGGTTTCCTCCACGGGCGTGTCCGGGTCGGGCCGGTGGCAGAAGAGGAGGTCCACGTAATCGAGTTGCAGGCGCCGAAGGCTCGCGTTGGTGCCCTCCACGATGCGCTTGCGCGATACTCCGAGGTCATTGGGACCCTTGCCGCCCCAGAAGAGCTTCGTGGAGACGACCAGATCGGACCGCTTCCACCCGGCGCGTCTGATCACGTTGCCCATCACCTCTTCCGCCCGTCCCGACGCGTAGGCTTCCGCGTTGTCGAAGAAATTGACGCCGTGTTCGTACGCCGCCGTCATGCACTCGTAGGCCACGTCCTCGCCCACCTGGGAGCCGTACGTGATCCACGCCCCCAGCGAAATCGCCGACAACTTGATTCCCGAGCGGCCGAGCTTCCGGTACTCCATGGTCACGAACACTCCTCTCTCATTGACTGCGCTTCGATTCATGCGCAATATACCCGAGGTGACGCGCAGTCCGCCACCAGACCCGGAGGATGGAACCGTTGACGACGACCCCGCGCATAATCGCATTCGCAGCCAGTCTCAGAACCGGCTCATTGAACCGGAGCCTGCTGCGGGCGGCCGTGGGAGCCGCGCGTGAGGCCGGCTCGGAGGTGACGGTGCTGGATCTCCGCGAGTTTCCGCTTCCGATCTACGACGGCGATCTCGAGAAACGCGATGGCCTGCCCGAAACGGCACTGAAACTCAAGACGGTCTTCGCTGCGCACCACGGATTCCTGATCGCCTGTCCCGAATACAACGGAAGCGTGACGCCGCTGTTCAAGAACACGATCGACTGGGCATCGCGTCCCGTAGACGGAAAGCCCGGGCTGGCGTGGGCGAAGGGGAAACCGGCGGCGCTGCTCGCGGCGTCCAACGGCGCCCTGGGCGGTTTGCGGGGGCTCTACCACGCCCGCTGGGTGCTTCAGAGCATCGGGATGCTGGTGTTGCCCGGGCAGCGGGCCCTTCCCCGTGCCCGGGCCGCGTTCGACGCCGAGGGGAATCTCATCGAGCCGAAGGAACTCGAAGCGGTGTCGGCGGTCGCCACGGCACTGGTCGACGTGGCACGGCGGCTCTCCAGCTGATCCGGGGTCACACGGCGAACAGCTCCGCGTCCCACTCGATGCCAAGTTCGCCCGGCGGGGCCATATAGCCGACCAGCGCCGAGGCCACCACCACCGACGGACTCGCCAGGTACCCTTCACCGCCCACACCCATGCGGTTCTGCCAGTTGCGGTTGAACGACGTGATCGCTCGTTCGCCGCGCTTCAACGCATCGGGCCCCTGTCCGAAGCACGGACCACACCATGACTCGCGAATCTGGGCACCCACGCTCCGCAGCACGTCCGCAACGGATTCTCCGCCCAGCCTCCGGTCGGATGTCTCGATGAGGCGCTTCACACCCCCGGAGCCCGGGAATACGATGAGCGGGACCGACGAGCGTTCGAAACCGGCTTCGCGCGCGCGTTGCACGACCAGCGCGGCCTGGAGGAGATCGTCATAGCTGCCGTTGGTACAGGATCCGATGAACGCCTTGTCGAATGTGATTCGTTCCGCGGCTATCTCATGGGCCGGAAACGCGTTTCCCGGGCTGAAGGGCCGCGCGACCATCGGAACCACATCGGACAGATCCAGTTCCTCGTCGATCTCGTAATGTGCGTCGGCGCCGGGACGGATGGGTGGGCATGAATGACTCTCGATGCCCTTCGAGGCGAACCAGGCCGCGGTGACGTCGTCGGGGGCGAAGATGCCGTTGAGCGCTTCCGCTTCCGCCATCATGTTCGCGATGGTGTTCCGGTACGCGACCGGCAGTTGACCGTTCGCGTCGACCAGTTCGACCGACATCCCCTGTGACTGTTTCTCTCCCCACCGCTCGAGCAGATTCAGCACCACGTCCTTGCCCGTCACCCACGGCTGCAGCACGCCCTTGAAGACGACCCGGCGGGCCTTTGCGGGCGTGAAGTACACATATCCCGTCGACCATCCGAAACCCAGCGTGGTGGAACCCACACCCACGCCCACGGCACCGTAGGCGCCGTACGCACGACTGTGCGAGTCCGCGCCGGGTATGAACATCCCCGGACGGACCAGCCCCTGCTCCGGGAAATAGAAGTGGAATATTCCGTCGCCCGGGGTCGCATAGTACGGCTTCTCCAGGCCCTGCGCCCGCGCGAACTCGCGGCCGATCCCCGTCTGTTTCTCGTCCGCGTCCAGACCGGTGAACACGAAATGATCGTTCGCGATCGCGGCCTGGCGAGGGTGGATCGTGTTCCCCCCGGTTATCTGGTTGAAGGTGTGTATCGCAAATGGTGCGGTTCCGTCCGAGGCCGGCAGCAGGTCGGCGTACACCCGAATCGTCTTGCCGGGCTCCACCGTCGCGTCCCTGTCGACACGGTGCGCCCACACGATCTGTTCCGTCGTCGTCAGATGCCGCGCGGTCTCCGGGTCGGGCCATTCGATCACCGGCGCGCGGCGCACGGACTCACCGAACTCACGACGACCGACCGCGAAGATCCCGCCCGTCCGCCGTATTTCGTCTTCCTTGGCCGCGAGTGCAACCGGCTCGTACGTCCTGCCCTGCGTCTCGTTCCGGAGGCGGCGGGTTCCCGTGTCGTAGGAGAACTCGTCGCCGTCACGCGCATCCGCCACGGCTTCCGCCGACTGAACAACCTCGAGTCCCAGATTGAAGGCATTGCGGCGGAAGATGTCGCCCATGTTCTCGCCACACACGATCACCATCTCCAGCCCCGCTTCCTCGGCGATGGCCCTCAGGCCGGCGGGGCTCATCTCGCGCGAAGAGCCGATGGCGAAGCGGTC
>CAZPUV010000122.1:0-2935 GCA_964589805.1 uncultured bacterium
GCCGACATGGCGGGCTTCGAGAAGGCGATGGCGGAGCAGAAGGAACGCGCGCGCAAGGGGGCGAAGTTCATCCGGGGCGGCGAGGCGGTTTCCGGCAGGGACCGGGGGGGCGTTGCGGTCACGAAGAACCTGCGTCCGGACGTGAAGACCACGGAATTCCTGGGCTACGATGCGCTGGACTGCGACGCCGCGGTGGTTTCGATCGGTGATCCGCGCGTGGACCGCGCGGCAAGGGCGGAGGGCGCCGGATTCGTCGAGATCACGACCGATCGCACGGTGTTCTACCCCGAGGGCGGCGGTCAGGTGGGCGACGCGGGGTCGGCCTCCTTCGGCGATTCGCCCCTGGTGGTGGCGGACACCTACCGCGCGGGCGAGCGCATCGCGCACCTCGTGCGCGTGGCCGACGGCGACCTCGAGCGCCTGACCGAGGAGATCGCGAACCGGCCCACGGGGCGGTTGCACGTCGACCGCGAGCGGCGCTTCGCGACCATGCGCAACCATACGGCGACGCACCTGCTGCACACCGCGCTGCGGCGCGTGCTCGGCGAGCACGTCACCCAGGCGGGCTCGCTCGTCGCCCCCGACCGGCTGCGCTTCGACTTCCACCACTTCCAGGCCGTCAAGGCCGACGAGATCGCGGAGATCGAACGGATGGTGAACGCGGCGGTCATGAACGACCTCGCGGTCACCGCGGAGCACCGTGCCTACGAGGACGCGATCCGCGACGGCGCGATGGCCCTGTTCGGCGAGAAGTACGGCGACAGGGTCCGCGTCGTGAGCATCGAGGGTTTCTCGAAGGAACTCTGCGGCGGGACGCACCTCGCACGAACCGGGGAGATCGGCGCGTTCTTCGTCCGCCAGGAGGGTGCGGTGGCTTCGGGTGTCCGCCGCGTCGAGGCCGTCACCGGCATGGCGGCGCTGGAAACGGCGCGCCGCGCCCTGGACGACTGGGGCCAGGTGGCGACGCTGCTCAAGGTGACGCCGGCCGACGTCGAGCGGCGCGTGCGCGCGCTGATCGAGGAGAACGAGTCCCTCGCGCAGAAGCAGAAGCGCGAAGAGGCCCGTCGCGCGCAGGACGAAGCCTCGGACGCACTCGCCGGGGCCGTGGACGTCGGCGGGATCCGGTTCGTGGCGCTCACCGTGGACGTGCCCGACCTGGACGCGCTCCGGAGCTACGGGGACGCCCTGCGCGGCAAGATCGGCACCGGGGTGGGCCTGGTCTGTCAGGCCGCGTCCGAGAAACCGGTGTGTTTGGTGGTTGTGAGTGACTCTGCTATAAAGGAGCGGGGAATCCGGGCCGACGACCTCACGAAGAAGATCGGCGCGGAGCTGGGTTACCGGGGAGGCGGAAAGCCCCACATGGCCCAGTTCGGTATCCCGGACACCCGCGAGTTCGAGCGCGTACGCGGTTTCCTGCGCGCGGCGCTCGAAGCGAACTGACCGTCATCCGTAACGAGGACGCCATGTTGTTTCGTGTCACCGCTTCGGCCATGATCCTGGTCATGGGAGTCACCTCGGTGGCCCCCGCACAGATCTTCACCAACCGCCGGCCGCGCACCTACGCGCGCGTAACGCCGGGGATTCCCACCGCGGTTGCCCAGGTGGATTCGACGATCGCGCCACAGCAGGGGCTGCCGCCGCGCGGGCTCGACGCACCCATCGATCCGGCGAGTTACGTCGTCGGTCCGGGCGACCAGTTCGTGGTGTTTCTCCGTCCGCCGGGAACCGAAATCGCGGTCACGGTGCTGCCGGAAGGGAAGGCCCTCATTCCCAATGCGGGGCTGGTGCAGGCCGCAGGTCTCACCATCGACCAGTTCAGCGATGCCCTGCGGCGTTCGTTGAGCGCGTTCCACCGCGGGTCGGAGATCCAGTGCCATCTGGTGGTGCCGCGGTCGTTCGTCGTCTACGCGCTCGGCGACGTGAAGCGGCCGGGTGCGGTACTGCTCACGGCGCCATTCCGTGTCGAGAGCGTGATCGCGGCGGCAGGGGGAATCGCGGACCGTGGATCGCGCCGCGAGATCGAGATCCGCGAGAACGGCGCGGTGGTGGCCACGGTCGACCTCGTTCGCTTCGAACGGCTGGGGGAGACCGTCCAGAACCTGATGCTGCACGAGGGCCAGACGGTGTTCGTTCCGGCGCGCGGGGCGGTGTGCGAGATCACGGGGGAAGTCTGGCGCGGCGGCACCTATGAGGTCGTGCCCGGCGAGACCGCGGCCGACGTCGTCGCGCTCGCGGGTGGTTTCACCACCAGCGCGGCGCCGGAGGACATGGTCCTGGAGCGCCTGGGAGCGAGCGGTGAGATCACGGTGACGCGGCTGGCCGAATCAGAGCTGGCCAGCACGCCGGTGCAGGACCGGGACGTCATCGTCGTGCCCGACCGGCGCAGCTTCCCGGGAATCGACTTCGTGCGCGTCCAGGGCGGCGGTGGGCGCGACGGGCGCATCTACCTGGCCGAGGGCGAGACGCTGGATTCGTTCCGCCCGCGCTTCATCCGCCTGCGCAACGACTTCGACCTGTCGAACTCGCGCATCGAGCGCACGATGCCGGACGGCTCGCGCCAGTTCATTCCCATCGACCTCTCGAAACTGGTCCGCGGAGAGTCGGCGCTCGACGTGGCGCTCCGGGCCGGCGACGTCATCAATATTCCGCGCCTGGAGGATCTGGTGTTCGTGACCGGCGAGGTGGTGAACCCCGGTGACGTGGTGTTTCAGCGCGGTCTCCCGGCCGGACGGTACGTGGCGATGGCGGGCGGGCCCACCGACGTGGGCAGCATCGACCGGCTCGAGATCTACGACGAGAAGGGCAACCGCCGCGGCGGCAACCGGGACAGTGCGGTCTACCGCGGGGAGACGATCCTCGTGAAACGACGCACCGGGGTGATCCTGGGCAACGTCTTCCTCGGTTTCGCGAGTCTCACGGGGCTGCTCCTTTCCGC
>CAZPUV010000122.1:2945-7709 GCA_964589805.1 uncultured bacterium
AGGCGGGGGATCGGTCATCAAGGCACTCATTCTAGCCGGCGGCAGGGGAACGCGCCTGCGCCCCATCACGCACACGAGCGCCAAGCAGCTCGTGCCGATCGCGAACAAGCCCATTCTCTTCTACGGGATCGAGGCCATCCGCGACGCGGGGATCGAAGACATCGCGATCATCGTGGGCGACACGGCCGAGGAGGTCATGCAGGCGGTCGGCGACGGCGCCCGTTTCGGCGCGCGCATCCACTACATACGCCAGGACGCACCGCTCGGTCTCGCGCACGCCGTCAAGATCTCGCGCGACTACATGAAGGACGATCCGTTCGTCATGTACCTCGGTGACAACCTGCTGTCGGGCGGCATCCGTTCATTCGTCGAGGAGTTCACGCGCGGGCGGTACGACGCCCAGATACTCCTGACCCGGGTGAAGAATCCGGGCGACTTCGGGGTCGCGGAGCTGAAGGGCGATCGCGTGATCGGTCTCGAGGAGAAGCCGAAGAAGCCGAAAAGCGACTACGCGCTCGTCGGCGTGTACATGTTCACGCCGCGCATCTTCGAGGCCACGGACAACATCAAGCCGAGCTGGAGAAACGAGCTCGAGATCACGGACGCGATCCAGTATCTGATCGAGAACGGGTTCCACGTCCAATCGCACATAGTGGAAGGCTGGTGGAAGGACACCGGGAAACTCGAGGACATGCTGGACGCGAACCGCATGGTGCTCACGGGCATGGCGACGCGCGTCGAGAGCAAGCAGCTCGAGGATTCGGAGTTCCACGGCCACGTCCACCTGGATGACGACGTCGAGGTCAGGGGGAGCATCCTGCGCGGCCCGTGCATCATCGGAAAGGGCTCGCGAATCGTGAACGCATACATCGGACCTTTCACGAGTGTCGGGCCCGGCTCGCACGTCGAGGACAGCGAGGTCGAGAACAGCATCATCCTCGAGAACTGCTCCATCCTGGGCATCGGGAGCCGCCTGAGCGACAGCCTGATCGGGAAGAACGTGGTGCTCCGCCGCGGCACCCGGCCCCCGCGCGCCTACCGGCTGATGGTCGGCGACAACAGCGAGATCAGCCTGCCGTGACGAAGCCCCGGGAAGATCCCGCGACGCGCATCGCCGCGGACATGGAACGCGAGGTGCAGGCGCGTTCACGGCTCATGGCGGCTCTGGACGCCGGCGTCGTCCGGAGCATCGCGGCCGCGGCATCGGCCATGATCGACACGCTGCGAGCCGGGCGCGTCATCTACGCGTGCGGGAACGGCGGCAGCGCCGCGCAGGCTGCGCATTTCGCGACCGAACTGGTCGGGCGCTTCAAGATGGAGCGCCGGGCGCTGCCGGTGTTCTCTCTGGCGGACAACACCGGATTGCTGACCTCCCTGGGCAACGACTACTCGTTCGAAGATGTGTTCGCCCGCCAGATTGCGGGCATCGGGCGCTCCGGGGACTGCCTGCTGGCGCTGTCGACGAGCGGAAAGTCCCCCAATGTCGTGCGTGCCTGCGAGGCGGCCGCCCGCAGCGGTGTGCGGGTGATCGCCATGACCGGGGCCGGTGGTGGCGACGTGGCCCGGCACGCCGAAATCACGATCGCGGTGGGGGTCGCCGACACACCCCTGGTCCAGGAACTGCACCTGGCGATCCTGCACATGATCTGCCGCGCCGTCGAGGCGGCGATGGCTTCCGAACCCCGGACGCCATGACGGGCAGTGTCGTTCTGAGGCGCCTGTTTCAGGCTTCGCTCTTCTGCTTCGCCCTCTTCGTTCCATTTTCGATCGCGGGAATGACCATCGCGTTCGGCTTCGGCGCGCTGGCGTGGGTCGTGACGTCGATCGTGCGGCTCGCGGCGCCGCCGGCCGTGACGGCGCCGGCGATGCCGGTGCGCAGGGATCCCCTGCTCTTCGCGGCCATTCTGCTGGTTGTTTCGGCGGTTCCGTCGGTCCTGATTTCACAGGACAGCTCGCGCGCGGTGGGAGACTGGACGTCGTACTGGAAGTTCTTCATCTACTTCCTCGTGGCCGGCAACGTGCTGGCACTGGGAATGCGGGAAGTCGCCTTCTGGACCCTCGTCGTGGCGGCCGCGCTCTCGTCCATCGTGGGGATCATCCAGCGCGCGGGCGGCCTCGACGCGGGGTTCATCCACATCGGCCCGGAGTACCGCGTGAGCAGCACGCTCTTCACGATGACCTTCGCGGGCATCCTCTACCAGCTCATCGTCTTCAACTTCGCCGTGCTCCTCCGACGCGGAATGCGCGCTCGCTGGCGCGTGCTGCTGACCGTCGCACTCGCGCTCCAGTTCGTTGCCATCATGCTGACCATGACCAGAGGCGCGTGGCTCGCGCTGATCGCGGGACTCGTCACCGTTGCCCTGCTGGTGCGCGGGCGGGCGGCCGCCGTGGTGGGTCTGGTCCTGGTGGTCGCGCTCGTGGCGATCTCGTTCGTCAATTTCCACGTCCAGAAGGGGCGCTCCATTCCGGAACTGATCCATTCGGGGCTGGACATCGACGCGTCGACGCGCGTGGTGCTCTGGGACATCGCCTGGGACCTCTTCAAGGGGCAGCCTCTGCTCGGCGTCGGGATGGGGGACTACACGACGGAAGCAAACGAACTGCTCTCCGGCCGCCGGGTGACGACGACCGTCGACGCGCACAACGTCTACCTGCACGTGCTCGCGACGCGCGGCCTGGTGGGCTTCGTGCCCTTCGTCCTGTTCTGGGTGGTTCTCTTTCGCGTGCTGTTCAAACTGAAAGGACGGCTGCGGAAGGGATCCCTCGACCACCAGTACGCAGTCGGCGCCATCGCGGTGGCCGTGGCGGTGCTGACCGGGGCGCTGACCGAACTCAACCTGGACGACGGCGAGGTGATGATGGCCTTCTTGTTCGTGATGGGCCTCGCGTTGTCCCGGTCATACGTGCGGGCCGAGGGGTCCGGCGAAATCGGAGACGTCGGGGCGGCGGTGACCCGCGCACCGCTCCAGGAATGACTCCCAGCGGTCGTAGACGGCGCCTGCCCCGTAGGCGCGCATCGACGCGGCGGCGTTCCTTCCCATCACGCGCCGCGACTCCGGGTCGCCCATCAGGGCGGCCAGGGCATCCGCGAGGCGCTTCGGATCGTCGGCCCCGCCCGCGAGAAGACCGGTCTCTCCGTCGGTGATGAGTTCGTTGACACCCGGGGCGTGCGCGAAGCCGACCGCGGGAAGTCCGTGCGCGAGCGCCTCCGCGAGTGCATTCGGAAAGCCCTCCCAGCGCGACGGAAGCACGAACAGGTGGGCGTCCGCGTACTCCGCGCCCATGTCCGAGACGGCTCCCGCCAGCCGGATCCGTCCGTCGAGCGCGTACCCGCGAACGCGCTTCTCCAGCGCGGAGCGTCCGGCTCCTTCGCCCACGATGCGCAGGTCCCACGCCGGAAAGCGATCCGTCAGTTCGCGAAACGCGTCGACCAGAACGTCGAAACGTTTCTGCTCCGAGAGACGTCCGACCGACAGCAACGTGAATCGATCCGACGCGCGTCCGGGGTCCGCGGGTGCGGTGGTGGTGTCGACCGCGTTGGGGATGACCGCGATCCGATTCTGCACGCGGGCCGGGTACGCGCGCCGGTACGACTCGAACTGAACGGTGATGCCGCGGCACAGGGCGAACATCTGCATGTAGAACCAGGCCCGGATCGCCGGCAGCCGCATCCGGTACATCTCCGGCGCGTTGCGTTCCGCGGCCACGAGCGGAATCCGCAGCAGCCGGTTGGCGGCGTAGATCGACGCGTCGGCACCCATGACGAAACCGACGAACAGGTCCGGGCGCTCACGTCGCAGCAGGTCGATGAGGCGGGCCGTGCGGCGGGCTTTTCCATGCAGCCCGGCGCCCGCGCCGAGGCGGTGCCAGCGCACCGGCGACGGGAGCGGATAGAATGAACGCGCGCCCGCGTCGTCCCAGCTCACCACTTGAACATCGTGCCCGCGCGCACGCATCTCCCCGGCGAGATTGACCAGCACGCGCTCGGCACCGCCGCCCGCGCCCGCCAGAGAGAAGAAGTAGAGCATCAGCTTCATGGATCATCCCCGACCGCCGGCCGCCGGGTGGGCGGCGTGATCACGGTTCGCGCGCCGGCGCGCGGCGGGCCACGTAGACGTAGTTCACCGTCCAGCTCCGGCGGGAGTCGGCGGCGTTCTTGCCGAGCAGGCGGTAGGCACCGCCCTCGGCGGCGTGGAGCAGACGGTACGCCAGTTTCAGCGGAAGCGTTGCGATCGCAACCAGGTGGAGACGCTTGACGACGGACCGGTCGAACACGCTGAAGTACCGCTCGCTGAAGACGGACGCCATGTACCAGAACCCCGCAATCTCGTGCTCCTCGACGATCTCGAATCCGTGGCGCTCGCACATGGCTTCGAAACCATGCCGCGTGTAGCGGAAGAAGTCGTGGGGCGCGGCGTGGAGCGGGTAGATCATCGGAAAGGAAACGAACAGGAGGCCACCCGGCTTCAGCACACGGCCAGCCTCCCGCATCGCGGCCTCCGGGTCGGGCAGGTGTTCGATGACCTGGCTGGACAGGACCGCGTCGGCGGTGGCGTCGCCCACGGGAAGCGCGTGTGCCACACCGATGATGTCGACCGAGTCCTCGCCGTAGAAGCCGTTGTCCGTGTCGATTCCGATGTGCGAGCGCGCAACACCGGAGAGGAACCCGGAGAACGGCTTGGTCCCGCAGCCGACGTCGTAGACGCGGTCGGTCGGGCGAATGTGGCGCAGCATGCACTCCTGCAGGCGGGAGCGCACGTCGCG
>CAZPUV010000123.1:0-7708 GCA_964589805.1 uncultured bacterium
GATGCATGGCCGTCTCCCCGAACCCTGCCAGCATCCCGGAATTGAAGCAATCGTCATGCCCATGGGCGCCGCGCGACCACGGGCTCGTGTTAGCTCTGGACGTGGGTTTCGAACGCGTCGGACAGCTTCAAGGCGAGTTCTGCAATTTGAAGCGCGTTGAGGGCCGCGCCCGTTCGGAGGTTGTCGGCCACGAGCCACATCCACACACCACGGGGGTTGTCCGGGTTCGTCCGGATGCGACCAACGGAGACGGCATTCGCGTCGGGCATGAAACGGGGCGTCGCGTACTGATCGTACTGGTCTTCGACGACGAGAGATTCCGCGGTTCGAAGGATCCCGGCGATCTCGTCCCGCGACGTTGCGCGCGCGCATTCGACGTAGACCGCTTCGGAGTGACCGTTGATCACCGGCACCCTCACGGTGGTTGCGGTGACGGCCAGATTCGGATCGCCGAGTATCTTGCGGCTCTCGAGCACCAACTTTCTCTCTTCGACCGTGAATCCATCGTCGCAGAATACGTCGATCTGCGGGACGACGTTGAACGCCAGCGGTCGCGGAAAGAGCGACGGACGGTTGGTCTCGCCACTGTCGAGCACCGATCGTGTTTCTTCCACGAGATCGTCGATGCACGCCAGTCCGACCCCCGACGCCGCCTGGTAGGTCGAAACCACGACGCTGCGAACGCCGATCTCGGCGTGAACGGGCGCCAGCGCGCGTACCAGCGGGATCGTCGAGCAGTTCGGGCTGGAGATGATGCTCGACGCCGGCCTCTCTGCCATCTCGTGCGCGTTGACCTGGGGGACGATCAGCGGGCAATCTTTCTCCATGCGAAACGCAGCCGACTTGTCGATGACCAGGCAGCCTCCCGCAACCGCCCGGGGAACGAACCGGGCACTGGTCTCCGCTCCCACCGCGAAGAAGACGATGTCCGTGGTGGAGAAGTCGTAGTCGGCCAGGCTTCCGATCGCGTATTGCTTTCCGTTGACTGCGAGCTGTCTGCCCGCGGAGTTTTCGGAAGCGAGCAGATGAAGGTCACGAAACACGAGGCGGCGCTCTTCGATGAGGCGAATGAGCTCTCGTCCCACGGCGCCGGTGCAGCCCGCGATGGTAACCGTCGGGTTCCTGCGGAGATTCCACTTCACGAGGACGTTCCTTGTTCGGATTGCTCGAGCTCGCCGGGCGGATCGAACTGTGATTCTTCAGGCCCAACCGTGGTCGAATACGACTTGCCGATGCCCGTCACCTCGATCGCAATCGATCGCGAACGGGCGTACTCCACGTGTGCTGGCCACAGGACGGGGCCGCCCAGACGCACCGCGTCTTCCCAGCTGATCTTCGTGTAACGACGGGAGTGCCCGTCGCGCCGCGCTGGATCCCGTTCGAATATGCCCGGTGTGTCCTTGAGCAGAAAACACCGGCCGGCGCCCAGCTCGGCGGCCAGGAA
Organism: uncultured bacterium; assembly: GCA_964589805.1. Lineage (GTDB taxonomy): Bacteria > Krumholzibacteriota > Krumholzibacteriia > WVZY01 > JAKEHA01 > JAKEHA01. Next base: position 1,445 of record CAZPUV010000123.1, read on the forward strand.
GATCGCCGTGAGGTCGGACCCGCCGCGGCCGAGAACATGGGGCTGTCCGTCTCGACCGCGACCGAGGAACCCCGGGAAGACCACCGCGCGGTGCTCCCTGAACGCGTCGAAGAACGCGTCCCCGGACACCGCGACGGGCGTGGCATGGAGCGGTGAGCCGTTCGAAACCAACGACACATCCCAGGGCATGCGAAGGGTCGCGGGTATTCCAGCGGCCTGCAGGCCCAGCGTGAGTTCTGTTGTGGAGCGCATCTCGCCCAGCCCCATATGAAACGCAAGCGTGTCCGGGCTGGGGTGCGGACAGCGAGCAAGCGCTGCACGCTCCAACGCATCGGTCTGACCCCGGAACGCGGAGACGACAGCGAGGACACGGTCGTGCGATGCCAGATAGCGCAAGACCTCCCGGACCGCGGCCGGGATACTCTCTGCGTCGGCCAGCACGGAGCCACCGAATTTCAGTATCACAAGGGACTGTGACGTCATCCCTTCTTCCTCTCGCACCACCCGGGCGCTGGATTTACTTCATGGGACGGGATCCCGATCCGACTTGATTGGCCACACGTGGCGCCGGATGGAAATGCAAGAAACGTGCAAGTTGCGGGATCTCGGCGAGTTTTCGAGGCATCATGTCGCCGGTATTCGGCGAAAGCCCCGTTTCCCCGGGGGGGGACTGGCAACGTCCCCGGATCTCATATCCGCCTCGGCCTCTCTGGCGTGGCACGTTTACGACGTGTGGCGGCGGCGCTACGGGGCCGGGTTCCATGATCGCATTGACCGCCCAGGTGCACTCCGGTTAGTGTCTGATACATGAGAGACTTTCTCAAGAGGTATCTCTTCTGCGTACCCGCTCCGTGTTCCGGCGGCGCATTCGGATAGACTCGCCGCTGTCACACCACGGTGAACGCAACGTCAGGCAAACCCGGGGCGCGTCGCATCGCGGTGCTGTTTCATGAACGTGACCAGTACCGGGATCTCTCCACTTATATTGTCCACCATCTGGCCGAGTTCTGGCGCGAGGACGGCCACGACGTAAGTTATGTATTTGGCGTCAGACATTTCGTACCTGCGGATCTCGTTCTCGTTCACGTCAACCTCTCGGTCGTTCCTGACAACTACGTGGAGTTCGCATCGCGATACCCGGTTGTCCTCAACGGCAGGGTCCGCGACATCCGCAAGTCGACGATCAGCAAGAACCTGGTTCGTCCCGGAGATCCCTGGGACGGCCCGGTGATCGTGAAGTCCGATCTCAACTACGCGGGCGAGCCGGAGCGGTACATGCGCCGGACTTCGATGGAACGGCGATGGCGTTCCTTGCGATCGGTGAGGCGTGCGATCGACCGGCTCCGCGGGCAGACGATGCCTTTCGGAGAATCGCGTGACTACCAGATTTTCGATCGCATCGCGGACGTCCCGCCGCACTGGTTCGCCAACAAGCAGGTCGTCGTCGAGAAGTTCCGTCCCGAGTTCGAGGACAACCTGTACCACGCTCGGATCTACCAGTTTCTGGGTGACCGGTGGACGTGTACTCGCGTGGGAACCGCCAACCCCGTGGTCAAGGCGGAGCAGGACGCGCGCACAGAATCGATCGAGCCCGCCGAAGAGGTTCTGGCGTGGCGTCGCGAACTGGGGATCGACTACGGGAAGCTGGACTATGTCGTGAACAACAACGAGGTGGTTCTGCTCGACGTCAACAAGACCACCGGTGCGTCGCGCTACATGGACGACGACAGGCGAAGGCAGATGCGACGGCACCAGGCGGAGGGGTTGTACTCCTACTTCTCATCCTGACGCGGAATCAGCGTCGACCGGTTCGGCGTACGTCACGTGCGGGATCGTGGAGGGGAGCAACTCCGGGTATCGCAACTGCGTGCACCGGTATCTGCCGACGTTGCGACTCGTGAGAAGGATGGGGCGAAGCGCTCCCTTGGCGTTGGGACTGATCGCAACCTCTCCCACCTGTGTCCTCGAATCACCCCCCGAGAACGGCCTGAAGCCGAGGGTGCCGCCGGTCGCTCTCTGGGTCATGCGAACCCCGCGGACGACGCGAGCGAGCATGCGTTCGGTCATCTCGCCCGCCTGGAGGTACTTTGCCATCCTTTCCGCCGCTTCCGCTTCATCACACGGCCTGCCCAGGAACCGCACGACATTCTCGATGTCTTCGCGCGACGGCGTCAGCGCGGCGGCGTCCTTCGCGAGCCGCTCCCGATCGATGTCGTATTCGGAAAGGGAGAACTCCTCCGACTCGACGAGCACGCCCACCCGGTCGCCCACGCCCGTCTCCTCGATCAACTGTCGCAGCTCCGCGCAGTACGCGGCCGTGCTTTCGAGCGGGATGTCGTTGGTCATCAGGCCGCACACGTTGTCAATGACGAGGATGAACTTCGCCCCCCGGGGGTAGAGTTCCGCCACCCGGTTGCAGAAGGAAGCGATCTGCGCGAGGACGCACAGCTCCGAGAGACCGACGCTGAACGTCAGCCCGGACTCCTCGGGATGAATGCTGGCGTGGTAACCGGCGCCGAGATCGTAGTAGAAGCAGAGGGGCTCGCCGTTCCGAACTGCCCCGGAGAGGATTTCGACCACATTCTCGCGGTAGGGCGCCGTCCTGGTCCTGCTCAGGTAGCAGAACTCGCGCCCGGTGAGGATCGTGAAGACCTCGGCGGCGAGGACCCCGGGGTCTTCCGTGGCCGCGTGCTCCGCCGCCGGGACCGCGTCGAGCCTGGCCATGATATTCGCGATGTATTCGGCGACGGGATCGTTCATCGGTCGTCCTTCCGGGGATCATAGAGCATTTCATCGGAGTCAGACACTGCTCATTGAACAGAAGCACCATTCGCCCTATAATTGACGGTGTCGAAGTGATCAACCGCCGCTGATTGTCGGGCCCGCCCCACCCTGTCATTCGACAATTCCCCGCCGGCAGCACGAGATCCGCCGTTCGTCCGCTGGATACCGACGGGAAGCATGTCGTTATCCGGGCGTCAACCACGTTGTTCGTGTTCTTGTGAAAGGGATGGATGCAACATGCTGATTCGCCATCGTACGGCTCATGTCTTGCTGCTCTGGATGGTCGTCGTCGCTGCGGTCCCGCCGCGTTCCGACGCCGTCGAATGTACCGCCCACGTCAGGTTTGACGCGGCGAACGATCACCTCACCATCGGGGAGTTCAGCGCCTCGGCTGGCGCCAGCGAGCCCTCGCCGAGGCACCGTATTGCCAGTGTTGATGTTGGCTTGTACGGTATTCGCAGCTACGCGCTCTGCGAAAACACGTCGCAGTCCACCGCGTATCTCTACGCGCCGAGGACGTACGGCAAATTCAAACTCAGCGAGGTTGTGTTCTCGTCGGAAGGAAGCGGGACGGTACCCGTGTCGCTCAACCTCGACCTTGACGGTCAGTTCAACCTGCTCGACCAGACCGGGAACTACGCCCTTGGCAGGATCGTCATCGACGCAACGATACACGGCACCAGGTTTCCCGGGGAGATTCACGTTTGCACCATGTACTGCGTCCAAGTCCAGCTCGGCCTGCTCGAGGGGCATACGGGCCGGTCGTATCCAGATGTGCGGCTCACGACACCAGAGGTTGCCGTTCCCGTCAATCAGCCGGTCACGGTAGAGATTTCGATGAATCTCTTCATTGCCGTTGATAGCAACCCGCTGGCGCGTGGAGAGGGGGCGTTCCAGAACTCATTCTCCTTCGCCCGCACGGGGCCGGTATTCAACGTGCCGGCCGGCATAGACGTCAACTCCGAACACGGGATCATCGTGAACAACGCGTACTACGCGGGCAATCCCGTTCCGGTCAGGACCAACTCGTGGGGTGCCATCAAGGCTCTGTATCGCTGAGACTCCCGGCGCGCCGGAAATCAGGTCTGAAAACGGCCTGCCCGCCGCCAATCGAAGAAATTCGGGCGTTCTCTCATGCCCCGGAATACAGCGCCGTGCTCAGGTACTTCAGACCGGAATCGACCGCCACCGTGACGACCGTGTGGTCGGGCCCCAGGCGCCTGGCGATCCGAAGCGCCACCGCGACGTTTGCACCCGTGGAAGTGCCCGCGAAGATGCCTTCCTGCCGGGCGAGGCTGCGGGCGGTTGCCATCGCTTCCTGCGTGGAGACGGTCTGGATTTCGTCGGCCACCGAGTCGTTCCACAGCGGAACGACGAATCCGGCGCCCGTGCCTTCGATCTTGTGCGACCCGCTCTTCCCGCCGGATAGAACCGCGGACTCCGCAGGCTCCACCGCGACGATACGCACCGCCCTGTCGCGGGCCCGCAGGTGGGTGGCGATGCCCCGCAGGGACCCGCCCGTACCGACGCTCTGGACGAAGGCGCTCACGCGTCCGCTGGTCTGCTCCCAGATCTCCGCGCCCATCCTGTCGTAGCACGACAGCTGATCGGTGTTGTTCAGTTGATCCGTCCAGTAGCTCCCGGGAGCCTCGGCAAGCTTCCTCGCCGTCTCGATCATCTCCAGCGTGAGCGCCTTCGTGGTCCCACCGGACGGGCTGGCCACGAGCGTGAGTCGAGCGCCCAGGGCCGACATGTGGTCCCGCTTCTCCTTGCTGAACGCGTCCGATGTCACGATGTGCAGCGGAATACTCTTCGCTGCGCACACGAAGGCGAGCGACACGCCCGTGCTGCCGCCCGTGTACTCGACCACCGAGCCACCCGGTCCCAGGCGACCATCCGCTTCCGCCGCCTCCACCATGGCGAGCGCCATCCGGTCCTTCATGCTCCCCGTCGGGTTCTCGTATTCCAGTTTGATCAGAATCCGGGCGCTCCCGTCCGTGACCACGCGCCGGAGCGGAATGATCCTCGTTCGACCGATCATGTCGAGCACGGTCATGTGTACATCCTTTCTGCGAAGGGCGGCGCGGCGGGCCGATCATAGCATGACGGATCTCCGTGCAACTACCGCGTGCCCAGCGTCGGTGTCATGAGCATCTCGGCTGCTTCGGCGAGTCGCACGAATTCCGCGCGGTAGCCGTGCGGGTCCTCGCCGCACGCGCCGCGCGCCGTGGCGATCACCTGCGCCATCGTCGCATCGCCCCTGTGGGGCGAGTCGCGGAGGATCATGCCAAACGCGGCAACGGACGCCGAGAAGCGGAAGTTCTCCGACGCACGGGCGAAGCGGGTTTGACGGTCCTTGACGACCACGGAAAGCAGGCGACTCGTGCTCTCCGTGGACGGCTTGTAGCGGAACGACACCGTGAGCAGATCCGTGCTGCGACGCGCGCCGTCGCGAACCGTGACGTCCGAGTACTTGAGCGGCCGGCCGGACCGGTCGTCTCCGCGGTCGTTGAGCGTGATCTCGTACAGTGCGGTCACCGAGTGTCCTGCACCGAGTTCGCCCGCGTCTTTCGTGTCGTCGTCGAAGTCCCGGTCCTGCAGGAGACGGTTCTCGTAGCCGACGAGACGGTACGACGCCACGCGGGCGGGGTTGAACTCGACCTGCAGTTTGACGTCCCTGGCGATCGTGAGCAGGGTGGCACCCATCTCGTTGATCAGAACCTTCCTGGCCTCGTTGATGTTGTCGATGTACGCGTAGTGCCCGTTCCCCTTGTTGGCGATCTTCTCCATCTTCGAGTCCTTGAGGTTGCCTTCGCCGAACCCGAGCACGGTCAGAAACACGCCGCTCCGGCGTTTTTCTTCGATCAAGCGCACCATGTCGCCGTCACTCGACATGCCGACATTGAAATCGCCGTCGGTGGCGAGGATGATGCGGTTGTTTCCACCCTCGAGAAAGCTCTCCTGCGCGACGCGGTAGGCGAGCTGGATGCCGGCGCCCCCCGCGGTCGACCCGCCTGCCTGCAGACGCTCGATGGCGCAGAGGATCTGTTCCTTGTGGCAGCCGCTGGTCGAAGGCAGGACGAGTCCGGCCGCACCCGCGTACACGACGATCGCCACGCGGTCCCGGGTCCGCAGGTTCTCGACGAGCATACGGAACGACGACTTGAGCAGCGGCAGCTTGTCGGGCTGGTTCATGGAGCCAGACACGTCGATCAGGAAGACGAGGTTGCTCGGCGGAAGATCTTCCATCGCGATGCGCGCACCCTGGAGACCGATATGAACCAGCCTGTTCTCACGGTTCCACGGACACTCGGCCACCTCGGTGGTGATCGAGAACGGATGCCGGCCGCGCGGGTCGGGATAGTCGTAGTCGAAGTAGTTGATCAGTTCCTCGATGCGGACCGCGTCCGCGGGGGGCAGCTGGCCCTGCGTGATGAAACGCCGCACGTTTCCGTAGGACGCCGCGTCGACGTCGATGGA
>CAZPUV010000124.1:0-4248 GCA_964589805.1 uncultured bacterium
TCTCCGACCAGCTCCCGCCGCCGTCGACGCCCATCAAGCCGCACCCGTACGGCGTCGAACTGGGTGTCCTGATCGAGATGATGCAGACGAGTCACTCGCGCAACGTCGCTTCGTTCCTCTCGCAGGAGTTCTCGCGCATGAGTCCGAAGATTGCGCAGGAGGTTCTGAAGGTTGCGAACGTGCCGGCATCCACGAAGCCCGCGCGGGTGACGCGCGACCAGGCCGAGGGTATCGTGAAGGCGTTTGCGAAGGTGAAGATCATGCGCCCGCCCACGGACTGTCTGTCGGTGGTGGGAGAGGACCTTCTGGTCAGGAGCCTGGAGCGCGAGGTCAAGGCGGCGTTCTACACGGCGGTCACACGGCCGCCCACGGTGTATCGCGGCAATCCCTTCCAGATCGAAGTCGCGATCGCGTACGGTGGAAGCGAACTCGCCGGCGACGAGATCGTGCAACTGTATCGGTTCGCCAACCGCGCGCCGCTCATCTATCAACAGAGCGCCTGTGCGATCAGCAACGCGGTCATGAATACCGCGTGGAAGTCGTACGGCATCGAGCAGAGCCGGGGGGCGCTCCCCACCGGGCCCATGATCATCATGGTGCAGATCGCGAGCGTCTGGGTGCCGTTCACCTCCGAGAGCAAGGAAGCGGTGGCGCACTACGACGACATTATCAAGGAGATGAAACTCGCTCTGCAGGAGTGCGGCCGCCGGCTGGGCGCCTTCATCCGTCGCGGACAGCGCGAGCGGGACGAGATGAAGAAGCGGTCCTACATCGAGAAGTACATCCCGCACATCGGAATCGCGCTCCAGGAGATCCTGGGGATCTCGGAGTCGGAAGAGAAGAAGATCGTCGAGACGCTCGAAGATACGCTCGAACGGAGTCGGAAGCTCTAGTGGAGGGGTGACGGATGCCAGCCGCCAGGGTCAGCAAGAAGATCAAGGACGAAGCCGCCCGCGTAAAGACCTCGATCCTGAAGGGCTCCAAGCCCTCGATGAAGTTTCCGCTGCGCGCGCTCACCAATGTGAAGTACCAGCCCAAAGTGGGCTTCCTCGAAATGAAGGGCAAGATGAAGGAGCGCACGCTCACCGTCAACACGGTGAAGACATTCGCGCAGACGCTCCGCATGATGGCGCTCTCCAAGCAGCTCGTCGACACCGACGACATCGCCACCAAGCGAGAGGCGTATTACGTCTCCAAGAACTGGGACGACGCGCGCTTCGACGAGCAGCCCGAGAGCGACACCGTCATGGACGACGTCGAGGCGCTGTTCGGCTTGAACCGCGAGCAGCTCGGCTTCATCCCCGAGGAGAAGGGCGGCGAGATCGCGGGGAAGCTCGTCGTGATCGACAAGGACCGCGACACCGGCAAGGCGCTCCGCATCGACTGCACGAAGTTCGGGAGCGGCGCGTACTCGATCCCGATCAGCGTGGAGGACCTCCAGTTCGAGACCGATGCGAAGTTCGTGCTCGTCATCGAGACCGCTGGCATGTTCCAGCGGCTGGTGAAGCACAACTACTGGAAGAGTGCCAACTGCATCCTGGTGTCGATGGGAGGGGTGCCCACCCGCGCGTGCCGGCGCTTCATCCGGCGCCTGGCGGACGAGAAGAAACTCCCGGTGTACGTCTTCGTCGACGGCGATCCGTACGGCATCAGCAACATCTACCGAACACTCAAGGTGGGGAGCGGCAACGCGGCGCACTTGAACGAGTTCTTCTGCGTGCCACAGGCGCGCTTCCTCGGCATCACGCCGCAGGACATCGTGCAGTACAAACTCCCCACGCACCCGCTGAAGGAAGTCGACATCAAGCGCGCGAAGGACGCGCTCAAGACCGACCCCTTCTTCCTCCACCACAAGGCCTGGCAGGACGCGATCAATCAGCTGGTGAAGATGGGGGTGCGCGCGGAACAGCAGGCGCTCGCCAAGCACGGCTTGAACTACGTGATCGACACCTACCTCCCCGAGAAACTCAAGCACCCGGAGCGCTTCCTGCCCTAGCCGGTGCTCGGCTCGAACCCGGTCAGGAATCCGTGGTATAATTCCGGCGGCCGTCCACCCAACGCTCGTGATTGTCGGCCACCCGCCCGCACGTGTGACCGATGTGCTCCGAGGCAGGAGGACATGATGGGAACACTCTCTCGCGTTTGTCTGCAAGCCGCGCTCGCGTCTGCGTTGAGTCTTCTTCTGTTTGTTCATCCGGCCGGCGCGACCGTCAAGGCACACCAGAAGATCAGCGATACCGAGGGCAACTTCACGGCGCCCCTCGGTAACAACGACCGTTTCGGCATCGGGATTGCCCCGCTGGGAGATCTCGACGGCAACGGCGTCGTTGACATCGCCGTGGGTGCGTACTGGGACGACTTCTCCGACACGTTCAGGGGCGCAGTCTACATCCTGTTCCTCAACGCGGACGGCACCGTGAAGGAGCACACCAAGATCACCTCGGGGGAGGGCGGGTTCACGGGTGAACTGGACTACTGGGACGAGTTCGGCGTCAGCATCGCGACGATCGGCGACCTCGACGACGACGGCGTGGTCGACATCGCGGTCGGCGCCCGCCTGGACGACGACGACGCCACGGGTCGCGACGAGGGGCAGGACAACGGGGCGGTGTGGATTCTGTTTCTGAACACCAACGGCACGGTGAAGGCCTACCAGAAGATCAGCGCCTACGAAGGCGGGGTCGCCGGCCTGGACAGCGGGGACTGGTTCGGCTCCTTCGTCACCCCCCTGGGCGATTTCGACGGCGACGGCGTCGAGGACCTGGCGGTTGCAACGCCCAATGACGACGACGGCGGCGTGGATCGCGGAGCCATACGGATACTCCACCTCAATCCCAACGGGTCGGTGAAGTCGCATCAGAAGATCAGCGATACGCAGGGCGGTTTTGGCGGCGGCCTGGACGATGGCGACTTCTTCGGGGCCGGAATCGCGTCGCTCGGCGATCTCGACGGTGACGGCGTGCTCGACCTCGCGGTCGGGGCCACGCAGGACGACGACGGTGGTTCCAATCGCGGAGCGGTCTGGATCCTGTTCCTGAGCACCGATGGCACCGTCAAGAGTCACCGGAAGGTCAGCGCCACCCAGGGGGGATTCACGGGCACGCTCGACAACAACGACCGTTTTGGCGCTTCGCCCGCATTGCTGGGCGTGGGATGCAACGACCGAAGGATTCTCGCCATCGGGGCCACGCTCGACGACGATGGCGGTACGGACCGTGGGGCGGCGTGGCTCGTGGAGTTGAACAGTGATGGCACCGTGTACTCGCATTTCAAGATCAGCAGCACCTCGGGCGGTTTCACGGGAAGCCTCGGCAACAATGACTACTTCGGCCTGGGGATCGCGGGGCTGGGTGATTTCGACGGCGATGGCGCGGCGGACTTCGCAGTCGGCGCGCGCGCGGACGACGACGGCGGTACGGACCGCGGGGCGGTCTGGTTGTTGTTCCTCGATGAGTGCACGATTGAGCCTCCCGCCGATCTGCGCCCGAACATCGTGTCGATACTCGACGTGGGCAATGATCAGGGGCGGAAGGTCCGTGTCCGTTTCAAGCGATCCGGGCGCGACGTTCTCGATTCTCCGACCCCGATCATCCAGTACGAGATCTTCCGGCGCATCGACGAGCTGCCGTCGAGTGCCGGGCAACCGAGGGCGCCTCGCGCCGTCGAGAGGCCGGCCGGGATGATTTCGGAGACCGGTGTGCTCCTCGACGACTGGGACTACGTGGGGTCTTTGCCCGCCCACGGCGAGACGATCTACAACGTGCTGGCCGCGACGCTGGCGGACTCGACCGAGCGCTCGGGGATGCACTGGTCGGTCTTCTTCGTTCGCGCGGCCACGTCCGCACCGCTGGTTTTCTTCGACTCGCCCGTCGATTCCGGCTATTCGATCGACAATCTTTCTCCCGGACAGCCCGGGGGTCTGACGGCTGCCTACAGCCCGGGCGGCGTCGCGCTCGCATGGACTGCACCCGTCGATCCGGACGTCTGCGAGTACTACGTCTATCGCGACACGAACCCGCTGTTCGATCCGTCGAGCAGTACACTTCTGACCATCACGCCGTACACGAACTGGTTCGATGCGGTGGCGCAGTCGTCGCAGTACCACTACCGGGTGTCCGCGGTCGACTTCGCGGGCAACGAGGGCCCGCCGGCCGCACCCACCGTGACCACCGGCGTCGGAAGCCAGGTGCCGTCGCATTCGTCACTGCACCAGAACGTGCCGAACCCGTTCAATCCGTCGACGACGAT
>CAZPUV010000124.1:4258-7625 GCA_964589805.1 uncultured bacterium
CGACGGGCAGCCGGTCGAGCCGCATGCACCGGACGGCGGGCGCGTCGTGCTGGGGGTGTTCGATGTGCGGGGCCGGCTGATACGCACACTGGTCGACGCGCGCCAGGCGCCCGGTTCACGGAGCGTTCGCTGGGACGGACGCGACGACGCAGGCCGGCCCGTGGTGTCGGGCGTCTATTTCTGCAAGCTCCAGGTCGACGGGAACACGTTCACGCGGAAGATGACCGTCGTGCAGTAGACTTCCGCGAGCGGTGACATCGCTGCCTCTCCCTGCGGCCGCCGGGCCCGCATTTCGTACTTGTCAGGACGGGTGCCGGTGGTCGTACACTGCCCGAAACCCTGACGCGCCCCGCCGGCGCGACACCTGTTCTTTCTTCGGCAAGAGGGAGAAACAGTGCTCAAGGGCATCTTCCGGACCAAGAACATCACCAGCATCCTCGCCACGGCCGACGGCCACGGCACCCTCAAGCGAACCCTCGGGCCGCTGCAGCTCACCCTGCTCGGCATCGGCGCCATCATCGGCGCGGGGATCTTCTCGACGGTAGGGACGGCGGCCGCGGGTGGCGCCGGTCACACCGGTGCCGGGCCGGCGCTGATCCTCTCCTTCGTCCTCACGGCGGTCACCTGCGGGTTCGCCGCCCTGTGCTACGCGGAATTCGCCGCCATGGTGCCGATCTCGGGGTCGGCGTACACGTACGCGTATGCGACGCTCGGCGAATTGATCGCGTGGATCATCGGCTGGGACCTCATCATCGAGTACGCGGTGGGGAACGTCGCCGTGGCGATCTCGTGGTCGGGGTACTTCCAGGAACTGCTGCGCGTCGTAGGGCTCGGCATCCCCGACTGGCTCGGGATCGACTACCGGACCGCCGCCCAGGCGGCGCGCGAGGTCGCGGCGGCCGCGACTTCCGGCGGCGACGTTTCCGCCTTTGGCGATGCGATCCTGCGCAACGCGGCGGCCTTCGAAGCCGCGCCGCGCATGTTCGGCATTCCGGTCGTCTTCAATCTGCCGGCGATGGGAATCGTGGCGCTGATCACGTGGGTGCTCGTGATCGGCATCCGCGAGAGCGCGTGGTTCAACACCTCCATGGTGATCCTGAAGCTCGCGATCATCGGCTTCTTCGTGATCTTCGGCGCGTTCTTCGTGGAACCCGAGAACTGGCGACCGTTCGCGCCCAACGGAACCCTCGGCATCTTCTCTGCCGCGGCGATCATCTTCTTCGCCTACATCGGCTTCGACGCGGTTTCCACCGCGGCGGAAGAGACGAAGAATCCCAAACGCGACATGCCGCTGGCCATCATCGCCAGCCTGATCGTCTGTACCGTCATTTATATGGCCGTCGCGGTGGTGCTGACCGGCATGCTGCCGTGGACGCAGCTCGGCACGGCCGAGCCGCTGGCCACCGCCTTCTCGGGGCGCGGGATGATGTGGCCGACACTGATCATCGCGCTCGGCGCGGTGTTCGCCACCACGTCGGTGCTGCTCGTCTTCCAGCTGGGCCAGCCCCGCATCTTCTTTTCGATGGCGCGCGACGGCCTCCTTCCCAGGTGGGCGGCGGGCGTGCATCCGAAGTACCGCACACCCCACGTGACCACCATCATCACGGGTGTCGTGGTCGCCGTGCTGTCGGGTGTGGCGAACATCAACGAGGTGGTCGAACTCACGAACATCGGAACACTCTTCGCCTTCGTCCTCGTGTGCGTCGGCGTGACCGTGCTGCGTTTCCAGGAGCCCGACCGCGAACGGCCCTTCCGCGTCCCCCTGGGACCGTTCCTGCTGCCCATGCTGGGTGTCGTCTCGTGCATCTTCCTCATGGTCCACCTGCCGCCCGCCTCGTGGTGGCGCTTCATCGGGTGGCTCGTGCTGGGCATGGCGATCTACTTCGCGTTCGGTTACAACCACAGCACAGTCGGGCGCGCACTCGGGCGCGCGGAACGCGCGTCGGCGGCGCAGCGACTGGTGGCCCTGGGCTTCCTGCTCGCGGGCGCCGGACTGTTCGTGATTCCGCACAACGCCGGCGTGGGCGAACTCATGGCCCTCGCGGGGTCTGACCTGCGCACGCAGGCCGGACTCGGGTTGATCGTCGGCGGCGCCGCAGCGTCGATCCTGGGCGCTCTCGCCATGGGACGCCGCTCCGCCTAGCCGGGAGGGAAGAGGCCCGTGTCCCTGGCGCTGCTCGCGATTGCGTTCATGGTGTTGCTCGTGGTCGCGTACCGCCTGTACGGCGGGTGGGTGGCGCGCCAGTTCCAGCTCGATGATTCCACGACCACACCGGCCCACCGCCACGCCGACGGCGTGGACTTCGTGCCCACGCGGCCGTTCTACCTGTTCGCCCAGCACTTCTCCGCCATAGCCGCGGCGGGCCCGATCGCCGGACCCATCCTCGCCTGCCAGTCGTTCGGGCGTCGTACTGATCGGGGCGGTCCACGACTTCACGACCCTCACCGCGAGTGTCCGCCACGGCGCGCGTTCCATCGCCGAGATCGCACGCGAACACCTCGGCGCGCGCTCGGGCCGCGCACTGATGGGGTTCATCTGGATCGCGCTGATCTACGTGATCGTCGCGTTCGCGGACATCACCGCCGCGACCTTCGTGGTCGGAACCGACGAACTCCGGCAGGGAAACGTGGAGTTCAACCCGGGTGGGGCGGTGGCGATCGCGAGCGTCATGTACCTGGTGCTCTCGGTGGTGCTCGGATTCGTACAGCGGTTCATGAAACCTCCGCTCTGGCTCGCGACCGTGATCTTCGTACCCGCGACATTCGGCGTGGCGTGGCTGGGCACGAACCTCTCGCACGTGCTCGTGATGGACCACAGGACCTGGGCGGTCCTGATTCTCGCTTACTGCGCGGTGGCCTCGGTGGCCCCGGACTGGTCGCTCCTGCAGCCCCGAGGCGACCTGGGCCGATTCGTGCTCTATTCGGCGCTGCTCGTGGGCGTGATCGGGATCCTGTTCGGCGGCTACGAGGTGCAGCAGCCCGCGTTCAAGGGCTGGAACGTGGGCGGCATGACCGGCGCGATGTTCCCGTTTCTGTTCGTGACCATCGCCTGTGGCGCGTGCTCGGGGTTCCACGGGCTCGTGTGCTCGGGCACGACGTGCAAGCAGATCGACCGCGAGTCGCACATGCGGCCGATCGGCTACGGGGCGATGCTGTGCGAGGGATTCGTGGCCCTGATCGCGCTCGTGACCATCATGATCGCGGCACCCGGCGCCATCCAGGGCCTCGCGCCGGGGACGATCTACGGCAACGGCATCGGCGAGTTCCTCACCCTCATCATCGGGGACGACAAGCTCATGTTCGCCGTGACGTTCGGTGCCATGGCGTTCTCGACCTTCGTGTTCGACACGCTCGACGTCTCCATGCG
>CAZPUV010000125.1:0-7620 GCA_964589805.1 uncultured bacterium
CATCTGAACGCGGTCACCGAGGGGTGGAACGACGTTCTCGAAACCGTGCAGGTGAAGACGCCCGATCCGGCACTCGACCTGATGCTGAACGGCCAGCTGCTGTATCAGACCATCGCCTCCCGCCTCTGGGCCCGGGCTGCGTTCTACCAGTCCAGCGGCGCATACGGTTTTCGCGACCAGTTGCAGGACGTCACCGCGCTCGCGGTGTCGAACAGGGATCTGGCGCGCGAGCACCTGTTGCGAAGCGCGGCGCGTCAGTTCGCCGACGGCGACGTGCAGCACTGGTGGCACGAGCCCGCGGGCCGGGGCGTTCGCACGCGCATGAGCGACGATCTGCTCTGGCTTCCCTACGTGGCCGGCCACTACCTCGAGGTCACCGGCGATCGGGCGGTGCTCGACGAGGTCATCCCGTTCCTCGACGGACCGCCGCTCGAGGAGGGCCAGCTCGAGGCGTACTTCGCGGCACAGGCCTCGAAGGAGAGCGGGACCCTGTTCGAGCATTGCGCGCGCGCGATCGACCGGAGCCTCTCCGTCGGCGCCCACGGCCTGCCGCTGATGGGAACCGGGGACTGGAACGACGGCATGAACCGCGTGGGCCGCGGAGGCACCGGAGAAAGCGTGTGGCTCGCCTGGTTCCTGTGTTCGCTGCTCGCGCAATGGGTGCCGCTCGCCCAGGCGCACCGCGAGAACAGGCGCGCGAAGGACTGGAAGCGCGCCGCCGCCGCCCTCAGGGACGCCGCCGAACGCGCGTGGGACGGAGAGTGGTATCGCCGGGCGTACTTCGACGACGGCACGCCGCTCGGCTCCGCCGCCAACGACGAGTGCGCCATCGACTCGATCGCGCAGTCGTGGGCGGTGATCTCGGCCGCCGCCGATCCCGATCACGCGCGGCGCGCCATGGCGTCGGTCTACCAGCGGCTGGTACGGCACGACGACGGGCTGATCCTCCTGCTCGCTCCACCCTTCGAACACACGAGTCTCGAACCCGGCTACATCAAGGGGTACGTCCCCGGCGTGCGCGAGAACGGGGGGCAGTACACGCACGCGGCCGCGTGGGTGGCCATCGCGTTCGCGATCCTGGGCGACGGCAACAAGGTCGGGGAGCTGCTGTCGATGGTCAATCCCATCATGCACGGAGCCACGCCGGGCGGCGTCCGGCGCTACAGGGTCGAGCCGTACGTCGTCGCGGGTGATGTCTATTCCGGAGAGCCGCACGCCGGCCGCGGAGGCTGGACCTGGTACACCGGGTCGGCGGCATGGTTGTACCGCGCAGGCCTCGAATGGATGCTCGGCTTCCGTCTCCGGGGCACGCGACTGGAACTCGACCCGTGTGTTCCCACCGAGTGGATGGGGTTCACGATCACGTTCCGTTACCGCTCGTCACGCTATGACATCGAAGTCGAGAATCGCGGCGCGGGCCGCGGCGTCTCGACACTCGAGCTCGACCGCGTCGCGCTCAGCGACCGCGACGGGATACCGCTCGAGGACGACGGGCGGGCGCATCACGTGCGGGTCGTGCTCGGATAGCGATTCCCGGCGCCGGCGGAGGATCTCGCCCGATCCGGTCACCAGCCCGGATCGTCCAGCCACACGGATACGTCGTCCACGAAGAGTTCGTTCGAGGAAACCTCGTTCCGGTTCGTCGTGATTCCGATCTGCATGCGCGTACAGGTGGAATCCCGGCGCGGCAGTGTGATGCCCCGCGCGTCCAGCACACGGTGGTCGTTCTGCCAGACCTCGATGCGTCCCGTGCCTTCGCTCGACAGCGCGATCCGCACGCGAATCCTCACCCACTGCGCCACCGGAAAGACCCGGGCGCGGGAGGAATCCTGGCGGGCGATGTCTCCGCGGCACCATTTCCCGAGGTCGGACATCAGTTCGCGCCGTTCTCCGCCGCCGACGAACACGCGGCGGCCCGGCGACGGGCAGATCGTTGCGCTTCCCTCGTCGGGACAGAGTGTCTCGTCGGTGCACGTCCCCGGAGCTTCGAGATCCCAGAGGAAGATGTCCCTGGTTTCGTTCCACTCGCTGAGCCACACCCACCATTCGAACCAGGCGGTGCTGCCTTCGCCCAGGTGGAGTCCGTCGAGGTAGATGTCGCACTTCGAGGGGACACCCGGGCTGGCCGGCAGCGCGACGAACCTCAGCGACTGCCCCCCGCTGTGGCTGCGCTCACCCGAAACTTCCAGGATGTTTCCCGCGGGCTGCTGTTGCAACCCCATCCATCCCGACCCGTTTGCAGGAAAAAGATCGGAGACATCGCGGGCATTCTCGAATCCATCCCGGAACACCGGTTCGGGGGGAAGCGGTTCGGGCACGCGGCTTCGCTCGCACCCGGATGCAAAGAGCACTGCGAAACATGCAGAAACCACGGGCCTGTACGCGCGGATGCGGATCTCATGCGGCATAACGGTACGCGCTCCCTGCCGGGGCGAAACCAGCGGACTCTGAAAGGAAACCAACTACCCGGCGCGGCGCAAGGAGTATGCCGCGGAGCCCGGACGGCACCGGCGCGGGGCGCGCTATCGTGCGCCGGGAGGAATCACCAGCGGCACGGGCAGCGCCGCCGCGCACGTCGCGCACAGGTCCTTCCCGCGCAGGTCGATCATCTCGACGGTGGGCGCGAAGCGCATGATGCACCCGTAGTCCTCGCAGTGATCGAGCCCGGCCACGTGGCCGAGTTCGTGAATGACCTCCGCCACGACACGGCTGAGATAGAGGTCGCGGTCCGGAGCCAGTCCGTACCGCTCCGGCGCCAGCCGCGCCAGCGAAACCACGGCGGCGGATCCGCCGCGGCGCGCACGCCCGAACACGAAGGTGAAGATCGCGATTCCGAGGTCGAGGCCGGTGAGGCCGACGCGCACGGTCCCCGGGACCGCGCCCGCTTCCAGCTCCAGGAGCAGCGCGTCGGCGTCGACCTGCTCGCGTCCGTCAAGCCGGACCGGAGCATTGTCCCACGGCACCGGGTCGAACCCGCACGGCACCGCGAGTCTCCGGCTCGCGCGCATCACGACGTCCCGCGCCAGGCCGCGCGGAATCTCGGCGCTGGCAAGGAACCTGACCGCCACGATGCGTGACGGCGCGGTGCTGCGCGCATCACCGGCCACCGTCGGCTACCCCGTGGTCCGCGCCCGGTCGAGGCCGTACTTCTCGATCTTGTTGTAGAGCGTGCCCCGGTCGATGTCGAGGACGCGCGCCGAGCTGCTGATATTCCACTCCTCCGCCTCGAGCACCGAGAGGATGTGCGTCTTCTCCATCTCGGAGAGCGACATCGGCCCGCCCGGCGGCGAAGGCGATTCGGTGACGCGCATCGGGAAGTCGCGCGGTTCGATGAGCGGCGGCTTTCCGACCACGACGGCGCGCTCGATGGCGTTCTGGAGTTCGCGCACGTTGCCGGGCCACGCGTACGATCGCATGGCGGCGAGCGCCTTGTCCGAGAAGCGCATGGGCTTGCGGTTCATCGATTTCATGAAGCGATCCAGGAAGAACTCGGCGAGCGGGACGATGTCCTCCGTGCGCGCCCGTAACGGCGGCATGTCGATCACGAACACGTTGAGGCGCCAGAACAGATCCTCGCGGAACTCGCCGCTCTGAACGCGGGCGTCGAGATCCTCGTTGGTGGCGGCGATCACGCGGAAGTCCACGGGGATGGGGTTCCGCCCGCCGACACGCGTCACCATCTTCTCCTCGATCACGCGCAGGAGTTCCACCTGCACCTTGGGGCTGATCGTGCCGATCTCGTCCAGGAACAGCGTTCCCCCGGCGGCCATCTCGAACTTGCCGCTGTGACGGTACATGGCCCCGGTGAAGGCGCCCTTCTCGTGCCCGAACAACTCGCTCTCGAGGAGTCCCTCGGCGAGCGCGCCGCAGTTGACGACCACCATCGGGCCGTAGCGGCGCGGCGAGGCCGCGTGGATGGCCCGCGCGACCACTTCCTTCCCGGTGCCCGATTCGCCCTTGATCAGAACGGTGGCGTCGGTCCCCGCCACCGCCGCCACGAGATCGTGCACGCGGTGGATGGCCGTCGAAACGCCGACGATGGGTGTCGGCGCGGACGCGGCTTCGAGCCGCTCCTTCAAACGCAGGTTCTCGGAACGGATGGAGCGGTGCTCGCCGGCGCGCTTGACCAGCATCGATAGTTCCTCCGGATCGAACGGCTTGGCGATGTAGTCGTAGGCGCCGGCCTTGAGCGCCCTGATGGCCGTCTCGACCGACGCGTAAGCCGTCATGATGATGATCGTCATGTCGGGTTTCACGTTCGCCAGGCGCGCCTGGAGTTCGAGTCCGTCCACGGCGGGCATCTTGATGTCGAGGAACGCGAGGTCGTAGTCCTTCTCGCCCGCGAGCTTAAGCGCCTCGCGGGCACTCTGCGCCGTGTCCACAAGATGGCCGTCCTGGCGGAACCAGTCGCCGAGGGACTGCACGACGATGGGCTCGTCGTCCACGACGAGGATCGACAGCGGTACGGCTGGCTTGCTGGTCATGACACGTTTACCTCCCTGTCGCGCGTGCTGCTGTCCGCCTCTTTCTGCTGGCGAATCGGCAGGCGCACGGTGAATACGGTACCGGAGCCCGGTGTGGACTCCACCGCGATGGTCCCCTGGTGCCGCGTGACAATGCCGTACACGACGGGCAGGCCGAGACCGACACCACTCTCCCCCTCCTTGGTGGTGAAGAACGGCTCGAAGATCTCGCCCATGAGATCCGGTGGTATGACACGTGACCGCCGGCCGGTGTGGCTTCGAGACCGTTGATCACGAGGGCGAGCACCATCTGCTGGATCTGCGACGCGTCGCACTCGACCCTGGGCAGGTCCGCGGGCGTGTCGACAACGATCGACACCTCGGAGAGTTCCGCACGGTGCCGTACCAGCATCACGCACCGGTCGAGCAGCGGCCGGATGTCCTGTTCCGCGAAACGGACGTTCGGCGTCCGGCTGAACAGGAGCAGGTTGCGCACGATGTTCCCGCAGCGACGCGACTCGTCCTCGATCAGCGCCAGGATGCGGCGGGAGTCCACTTCGCTCCCCTCGGGCGCTTCGCCGGGCATGCCCTCCTCGCTCCGCCGCCGGAGCAGGCGGGCGTAGGTGGCGATGCCGGCCAGCGGGTTGTTGAGCTCGTGGGCCACGGTGGCGGCGAGTTTCCCGAGCGATGCCATCTTGTCGACGAGCACCATCCGCCGGTGTGCCTGTTCGAGCTGGGCGGTCTTGTCTTCGACGCGTTTCTCGAGCGTGGCGTTGAGTTCCTCGAGTTCGCGCCTGGCGTCTCCCAGCCGCTCGGTCATGACGTTCCACGACTCGGTGAGCACGCTGATCTCCCCGTGGTGACCCGGCTCGAGCCGTTCCGAGAAATCGCCGGCGGAGATCCGCTTGGCCGCGCGCGTGAGACCCGCCACGGGCTTGAGCACCATGCGCCACGTGAGCAGCCAGGCGAGGCCCAGCAACGCCAGCATCGCGATTGCAATGCCCAGGAACAACTGTTTCTGCGACGCATCGACGTCCGCGTCGACGACCGCGAGCGGCAACTGCACGTCGAAAACGCCGAGCACGGTCACGCTCGATGGATGGGCGTGACAGGCGGCCGTGGCGCAGCTCGGCTCGTTGTAGACGGGCGCAATCACGCCGAGCACCCGGTCGCCGGCGGCGTTCCGGAACACGCGCGTGCGCTCGCTCATCTCCACGCGGGCGAGCGGGCGCTCCGCGCCGTGGCACAGCACGCATTGTTCGGCGTCCATGTCGACCAGCGTGCCCACTTCGTTCTCTGCGCTGGAGACCGTGATGCGACCCCGAGCATCGAACACGCGTATGCGCTGGAAGGACTCGTGGTCCGCGATGGCCTGGATGATCCGGCGCACCTCGCCCGGATCGTCGCGCATCATTGCTTCGCGCGTCGAGCGGCGGATGACCTCGGCCACCTCCGTGGCCCGGCTCTCGACGAGATCGGTGAGATGCGCGCGCTGCAACCGGAGGCTGGCGTAACCAGCCGTCACGAGAATGACGGCGGTTCCCGCGCACAGGGCGAGCCCGAAACGGGCCGCCAGCCCCCGGCTTCTGCTTCCGTTGCCGATCACGCGCGCATGCACCCCGTCCTCATTTTGACCGGACCTGCGCGCCCGGCTGCGGTGGACCCGCTCCGGGCAGGGCCGGATACACCGGCAGGTAGCGCGCCGCCAGGTTGAACGCACCGAACCCGAGCGCCACGAGCATCAGCGTCACCAGTATCTCACCCGCGGCGGGGATGTAGTGTGCCTGCGCACCCTCGAGACCGGTGATGCTGACGTTCAATCGGTGCGTGATGAAACCGAGCACCGTGAGAAGGCTCGCGGCGTAGAGTCCGCGCGCACTCTCCCGCACGCGCGGGATGAGCAGCAGCACGAACGGCAATACGAGGCCGACGAAGACCTCGAGCTGGAACAGCCACGCTTCGTACTGGGCCTCGAAGACCAGCGGGAAGGCCCCCCGCGCCCACAGGTCGCGGACCCGGAGAACGGTCAGCACGCCGAGGCCGGCCATGAGACCGCGGCCGAGTTGACGGATGATCGGCAGTTCGAGGTGACGCCCCAGGGCCCGCGCCGAGAGGCGAGACTCGACGATCACCATGGCGAGACCGGCGCAAACCGATGACACCCAGAAGATCACCGGCAGCTGCTCCGTGTACCACAGCGCGTGCAGCTTCCCGGGTACGATCAGGTACAGCGCGCCGAGAGACGACTGGTGCAGCGTGGATAGAATCACGCCGAGGATCACGAGCGGTATTACGAAGGCACGCTGGATGCGCAGCGCCCTGCTCCACCCGAGCTTCTCGAACACCATGCCGGAAAACTCCAACCCGAGCACGGTCGTGTAGAGGGTCACACACCACGCGATCTCGAACATCACGGAGTGAGGATTCCACATGATCAGCGGATGCCAGATGTTCCACGGCCGCCCGAGGTCGACCATGAGCCCCGCGACCACGAGCAGATAGCCGAGGAAAGCCGTGAGAATCGCCGGCCGCACGATGGGCCGGAAACGCTCGAGGTGGAACAGATAGACGAAGGCCGTGATGGTGAAACCGCCGGCGGCCAGTCCCACGCCGCACAGCACGTCGAATCCGATCCACAGCCCCCACGGGAACGTGTCGGTGAGATTCGTCACCGAGCCGAGCCCGCGCGTGAAGCGCATGAACAGCGTGGCCGCCCCGAATCCCAGCAGGACCCAGAAGACGGCGCGCCAGAACCCGAATTGAATCTTCCCCCGCGTTCTCATGCGTGACCACCTCCCTGGCGAATGCGGGCGGCCGGGGGTTCAGCCGCAAGCCGCTCCTCGGCCTCGACACGCGCCACCTCATCGCGCCGCTTGGTGATCCACCAGATGGCGAGCAGCATGGCGCCGCCGATCGAAATGACGTCGGGCACGTGGCTCAACGACGCCCACGTCCGCGTCGACAGCGGCTCCATGGGCATGCCCAGCGGGAAGCCGAGCTGGTCGAACGAAACCGGCGAGAGAATGAGGACCGACGTTCCTCCCACTTCGTTCTCGCCGTAGACGTGTGGATAATAAGAATCTGGATCCGCTTCGATGCGTCGGTGCGCTTCGGCGAGCATCTCGCTGCGCGTGCCGAACACCGTTGCCCCCTCGGG
>CAZPUV010000126.1:0-7611 GCA_964589805.1 uncultured bacterium
CGATACGCGGACGTGCTGTTGAAGGGGCAACTTCAAGAATAGAAGAAGCTTAAAAAAGATGCACACCGGAAACTGAAATTGGCGCCCCCGGGGGGATGGGAACCCGAGTTGCCCACCACAAAGCAAAGAGCCCCTCCTTCACGGAGGGGCTCTTGAATGCTGGTGGGCCCACCAGGACTTGAACCTGGGACCAGCCGGTTATGAGCCGGCCGCTCTAACCACCTGAGCTATGGGCCCTCGCGTACGGAGGGTAGCACAGCCCGGCGCGCGGCGGCTCATATGATCTCGGTGTAGCCCTTGAGCTTCCGGGCCCGGCTCGGGTGCTGCAGTTTCTTCAGCGCCTTGGCCTCGATCTGGCGCACGCGCTCGCGCGTCACGTTGAAGATCGTCCCCACTTCCTCGAGGGTGCGCGGTGTGCCGTCGCCCAGCCCGAAGCGGAGCCGGATCACCTTCTCCTCGCGGCGCGTGAGCGTGCTCAGGACCCGGTTCAACTGGTCGCGCAGCATGGCGTGCGACGCCGACTGCGAGGGTGACGCCGCGGAGGTGTCCTCGATGAAATCGGAGAGGTTCGAGTCCTCGTCCTCCCCGATGGGACGGTCGAGGGAGATCGGCTCCATCGACGCCTTCATGACACTCTTCACCTTGTCGAGCGGGTAGTTGAGCTTCTTCGCCACCTCTTCCGGCGTGGGATCGCGGCCGTTCTCCTGAACGAGTTTGCGCTGCGCGCGCGACACCTTGTTGATGGCCTCGATCATGTGCACGGGAATGCGGATGGTGCGCGCCTGGTCCGCGATGGCGCGGGTGATGGCCTGGCGGATCCACCACGTGGCATAGGTCGAGAACTTGTAGCCCTTGCGGTAGTCGAACTTGTCGACCGCGCGCATCAGCCCGCTGTTCCCTTCCTGGATCAGGTCGAGGAACTCGAGGCCGCGGTTGGTGTAGCGCTTCGCGATCGCGATCACCAGACGCACGTTGGCCTCGATCATCTCCTTCTTGGCGCGCTGCACCTGGATCTCGCCGCGGCGGATGCTCTCGACGACCCGGTCCAGTTCCTCGCGCGAGAGGTTCTCCTCCTTCTCGATGGCCTTGATCTCGGTGCGCAGCGCGCGCATCTTGCGCTCGAAATCCTCGAGCATCTCCAGGGACCACGAACCCTTCCCGTTCACCTTCACGCTCCGGCGGCGCGACGCCGCCTTGAGCTTCTTCACGTGGCCGGAGATGTCGTCGTAGGACAGCCCCACGAACTCTTCGTACTCGTCGAGCTTCGCGCTGTAATCCTTGAGACGATCGCGCGTGGTGCGGATGTTCTCGACGATGCGCTCCAGCTGCTTCGGGTTGAGCTGGAGTTTCACGTATTCCTCGAACAGCTTGGCCTGGCGCAGTTCGAACGAGCGCTCGAGCGCGGGGCGCTTGGAGGCGTTCTTCTTGAGCTTGATCTTCTTCTGGAGCTCGACGATCTCCTTGCGCAGCGCCGCGATCTTCCTCACCGGCCGGAATCGCGCCTGGCGCTCCTTCTTGCCGGTGTACGACGGCGCAAGCCCGCCCGTCTCCACCTGGACGACCTCGTCGAGACGCATCTCGCCCTTCTCGACCACGCGGGCCAGGCGCTGGAGCTCGCGGATGGGCGAGTCCAGCGAGAACACCGCCTTCGCGATGAGGATCTGCCCCTGTTCGATGCGCTTCGCGATCTCGACCTCGCCCTCGCGATCGAGCAGGGGAACCTTCCCCATCTCGCGCAGGTACATGCGCACCGGATCGTCGTAGCGGATGACGGCCTTGACGTCCTCTTCGGCCTTCTGTTCGTCCTTCTCCTCGCGCCGCTTGCGCGCCTCGATCTTCAACCGCGCCTTCTCGGCCGAGTCGAAATAATCGATCTTCTCGTCGCTCAGCCGGTCGTAGAGCACGACGATGTCCTCGGGCGAGAATTCGTCGCCGACGAGTGCCTCGATCTCCTGGTTCAGGATGAAGCCCTTGTCATCCGCGATGCGCCGGATGTCCTCGAGGACGTCGTCGAACCGGTCGCCGCCCCGCGGTTTGCCCGCGGGCCGGGCGGCCTTTGGCTTTGCCCTGGTCTTCGTCTTCGTTTTCGTCTTGCCTGCAACTCTTGTCATAGTTCCTTCTTGGCTTGCTCCAGCCTCCGAATGTGCTCCGCGAGCGAGATCGCGTCTTCGCTCTCCAGCGGCAGATTGAGGAGCCTCTCCCGGAGAGGGTCCAGCTCGTCCTCGATCCGGCGCTTCTTCAAGTCTCTGATGTGGTCCCTTAGAAGGGTGTCGACGTTGCCCGGGGGGACAGATACCAGCGAGATCTCCGTCGCGAAGTCCTCAAGGCCTGATTCCTCTGCCCGACGCTGGAAATCGCGACCCCTCAAATCAATATGGGCCTCCCGCGTTGAGTCAAGCAGTTTGTAGAACTTACGGTTAGCTTCGTCAGAGAAATCCTCGACATCGAGGGAGTCCAGAGCGTCGAGGGCCGAGGGCGTCCCTTCCAGGACCAGCCGGAGCACCAGCCGCTCGAGTGACCGCCGGGTCGCGCCGGCCCGGCTTCGTCCCTTCTCATCCGCACGTCCTTCCCCTTCGGCCGGCCCGCCCGTCGGGCGGAGGAGTCGTCGCAACGCCGACGGTTCCACACCGACGACGCGCGCCAACTCGCCTACCAGAACATCCCCCCTGAGCGGGTCGTCGGTCTGAGCGATCGCGGCTACGATACGTCGAATGACTTCCTCGCGTTCGCGCGCCGTCGGCTGCCGACGTTGCATAGTATAGTCAACGTACTGGAAATATTCCAACGGACGGGCCAAAAGTTCCTGTAATTCGCTGCCGGGCATCGTTTTGGCCGCCAGGTCCGGATCCGACCCCTGCGGAAGAACGACGATACCGGCTTCCACCCCTTCGGCCATCAGCAGCGCCCCCGAAACCAGGGCGGCCATCTCGCCGGCCGCGTCGCCGTCCGGCATCAGGACCACCCGGCGGGTCAGCCGCCGCACCCGGGCGGCGTGGTCCCGGGTGAGCGCGGTTCCGCAGGTGGCGATCGTGTTCTCGACCCCCGCCCGGTGCAGCCGGATCAGGTCCGTGTACCCCTCGACGACGAGGGCATAGCGCTCCCTCCGAATGGGATCCCGGGCGCGGTCCAGCCCGTAGAACGTCCGCCGCTTGAGGAAGATCGCGCTCTCCGCCGAGTTGATGTACTTGGGCTCCGCGTCGCCGAGCGTGCGCGCCCCGAACGCCACCACCCGCCCACCCGTCTGGATGATCGGGAAGATGACCCGGTCGCGGAAGTAGTCATAGTGCCCCTGCCGCCCCTCGCCCCGGGCGGCGATGAGGCGGAGCTTCAGGAGGACGTCCAGGGGGACCTGCTGCCGGCGCGCCGCCTGGACCAGGGCATCGCCCGAGGCGGGTGCAAACCCGAGGCCGAAATGCGTCCAGGCGTCACGGGGGATGTCGCGCCCCGACAGGTAAGCGCGGGCGTGTTCGCCCGCGGGCGAATTGACGAGCATGGAGTGAAAAAAGCGCGCCGCGAACTTGTTGGCCTCGAACAGGACCTCGTTCTCGGAGTGCTCCTCGACCGCGGGTCGCGTTTCGACCTCGATTCCCGCCCGGGCCGCGAGCGCGCGAACCGCCTCGGGGAAGTTCACGCCATCCATCTCCATCACGAACTGGAACACGTTTCCGCCCTTGCCGCAGCCGAAGCAATGGTAGATCTGCCGCTCCGGGCTGACGACGAAGCTCGGCGTGCGCTCCTGGTGGAACGGACAGAGCGCCTTGTAGTTCGTGCCGGCGCGCTTGAGATCGACGTACTGGCCGACGATTTCGGCCACGTCGGAGCGGTCGCGCACCTGGTCGATGATATGCTGCGGAATCATCATGATCAGCGCAGGGTCACGAACGTGACGCCGTTGCCCCCCTCCATCGGGTCGCCGAACCGGAACGATGCCACGCGCGGGTCTCTGCCGAGCGCGTCGCGCACCGCGCGCGAGAGGATGCCCTCGCCGAGCCCGTGTACGATCTTGACCTCGTGGAGCCCGCTCAGCACCGCGCGGTCGATGAAGCGGCTCACGAGTTCGAGCGCGTCCTCGCGGAGCATTCCGCGCACGTGCAGTTCCGTGTCGCCCACCGGTTCGTACTGGACGGCGATGGGCGGAGCTTTCGGCGCGCTGCCTGCTTCCTTCGCGGCGCGGTAGATCCGGCCCACGCGGGCGCGCACGCGCTTGCCGCCGATGTCGACCGTGGCGTCCCTGCGGTCCACCTCGACCACGACCCCCCCCGGGAGTCCCGTGGGACTCAGAGACACGCGGTCGCCCACGGCGACCGCCGTGAGCGGCGCGACCCCCGTGTCCGGTTCACCGCTCTGCCCGCGGACGTCGGTCAGCAGTGTCTCGACGCGCTTGCGGCTCTCGCGGATCGTCTCCCGGTCCGCGGAGCGTTCGCGCAGGCGTCGCACGATGTCCTCGATCTCACGCCGCGTCTTCACGAGCATCTCCTCGGCTTCGCGCGTTGCACGCCTCGACGCTTCCTTCTTCGTGAGCGAGAACTCGCGCTCCTTCTCCTGCGCGGACGCCGTCAGCGCGGCGAGACGCGTTCGTTCCTCCTCGAGCGTGGAGCGCTCGCGCTCCAGGGCGATGTGGCTCGCCTCGAGACGCGCGAGCGCCGACTCGAGCCGGAAGGCCTCGCTGCCCAGGATCGACTCGGCACGCTCGACCAGCGCAGGGTCGAAGCCGGTGCGACGGGCGGTGTCCAGGCCGCGGCTCCGGCCCGCGATCCCCTGCAGGAGCCGGAAGAGCGGCTGCGACGTCTCGTCCGCGAACGCCATCGACGCGTTCGCCACGCCGCCTGTTTCGAGCGCGTAGGTCTTGATGCGGCCGAAGTGCGTGGTCGCGATGACCGCCGCCCCGGATGCGAGCAGGCTCTCGAGAGTCGCGATGGCGATCGCCGCGCCCTCGTCCGGGTCGGTGCCGTCTCCGATTTCGTCGATCAGGCACAGGACACGCGCGCCGGCCAGCCGCGTCATCGCCTCGAGGTGCGCGAGATGCGAGGTGAAGGTGGAGAGCGAGGACTCGAGCGACTGCTCGTCGCCGATGTCCACCAGCACGCGTTCGAACACCGGAAACTCGCTTCCGTGCGCGCACGGGACCGGCAGCCCGCACTGCAGCATCAGCACCAGAAGCCCCACGGTCTTCAGTGCCACGGTCTTTCCGCCCGCGTTCGGACCGGTGATCACCATCAGGCGCTCTCCGGGCTCGAGCGTCAGATCCAGCGGTACCAGCGAGGCGAGCGTCCCCGCGCGGTCGAGTGCCAGCGTGAGCAGCGGGTGCCGCCCCCGCACGACGTGCAGGCGCGCCGGGGCACCGCCCGCGATGTCCGGTGCGACGCACCCGAATCGCTCCGCGAAGATCGCCCGCGCGCGCACCGCGTCGAGCGTTTCCACCACGTCGGCGTTGGCGATGATCGAAGGCGCCGCGCCCCGCACGCGGTCGCTGAGCGCGCGCAGGATCCGGTCTATCTCGTCCAGTTCGTCCGCGAGTCGCGTCTCCAGCTCGTTGTTCAGATCGACGAGCGCCATGGGCTCCAGGTACACCGAGCCGCCCGTCTGCGACGCGCCGTGCACCAGGCCGCTCCCGCGCCGGACCTTGCCGCGGGGTACCACGAGAACGTGGCGCCCGCCCAGGATGGTGGCGTGGGCGTCGGCGCCGAGGTCGCCCACCATCCGCTCGGCCCGCTCGCGCAGACCGGAGCGTGCGCCGCGGATGTCCCGGCGGATCGACTTGAGCGCCGGTGTGGCGTCGTCGCGCACCTCGCCGTCCGCGTCGATCGCGCGGTCGATCGCCTCCACGATTTCCTCGTTCGGCGAGGCCGACGCCGCGATGGCCGCCAGCCCCGGCGAGGAGTCCGCCTTCCCCGCGACGGCGCGTCGCAGGGACTGCACGGCCCGTTCGCCCTCGGCGACCCGGCGCAGCGCGTCCGCCGTCCCCCGCTCCCCCGACGCGATCTGCGCCACGTCGTCGCGGTAGCCCGTGCCGGGAATCGCGATGTCGCCGTCGTCTTCGCGGAGCCGCCGGTACTCGTCGATCAGCGAGAGGGACGCGGCGATGGCGTCGCGGTCGCTGCCCGGGACGAGCGAGGTGACCGCGTCCCGCGCGCCGTCGTTGACGCACTCCGACGCCACGAGTTCCAGCACCTCGTGGAGGCCCAGAACGCGCGCCGCGTGCGCGAAGGGGTGTGACGCTCGTCGAACGGTCATGGCAGATACGGGTGGCGGGGCACCCGCCGGTCAAAGGGCCTGGAAGAGAAGCGCTAGAGGACGGACCCGGCGAGGGGTGCCACCGCGCGCGCCGCGATGGGTCCCTCGTCGCGCGGGAAGGCGACCTCGAACAGCCAGCCCGCGACGGGCTGGACCGCCGCGCACACCGACGACCGCTCGAGGCCGGAGCGAAGACCGTCGGAGATCGGCAGCTCGTACAGGACCGTGATGAGGATGCTGGCCCCGATCACCGCGGCCACGAGCCCGATCGCCGCCCCGCCCAGTCGGTCCAGCCATCCGAAAAGCGACGTGTGAATCATGCGCTGCGCCGAAATCGCAACGAAATGGAACGCGATGAGCCCCACCACGAATACCGCCAGAAAGGCGATGACGAGCGCCGGTGCATGCGGCAGCGTCACGACGCGCGCAAGCTGCGCCGCCACCCACGCCGCGATCACGGCGGCCACGAAGAACGAGACGACCAGACCCACGAGTTCGATCACCTGGCGCGTGAACCCCTTGGCCGCGCCGGCGATCGCGCCGATCACGAGGATCCCGAGCAGGACGATGTTGATGATCGTCGCGTCCGACATTCGCGTCAGCCCATCAGTTCCCGCACGAGCGACGACACGAGTTTCCCGTCCGCCTGCCCGCCGATCTCGGCCATCACGGACTTCATCACCACACCGAACGCCTGCGGGCCCGGCCCACCGGCCGCCTCCAGGTGCTTGCGGACGACGTCGCGAACCTCGTCATCGGACAACTGCCGCGGCAGATAGGACATCGTGATGTCGCACTCCTGCTGCTCGCGCGCGGCGATTTCCTCGCGCCCGCCGGCCCGCGCGGCCTCCATGGCTTCGCGCCGCTTCTTGGCGTACCCGCTCAGCACCTTGCGCTCCGCGGCATCGTCGAGATCCTTGCCCTGGGCGATGCGTTCGTTCTTGAGTTCGGAGAGAAGCATGCGCACCACGCTCAACCTGAGCTTGTCGCCGGCCTTCATCGCCGTCTTCATGTCTTCGGTCAGTTTGTCGCGAATCATGGTTAACCTCTTCGCAGTCTATGAGATAGCGCGCCCGGTGTCAATTTCCGCGGCGGGGCGTCCGGACCGGCTCCCGCCGCCCGGGCGCCAGAAGGGACACCAGCACGAGCGCCGCGGTCTCCGTGCGCAGGCGGTGGCTCGCAATCGACACGCGCCGCGCCCCGGCCGCCGAGAGCCTCGCGTCTTCCCGCTCCGAGAATCCTCCCTCCGGGCCCACGATCGCCAGGGCGCCGGCTCGCGGTTCCGCCGCGCCGAAGGGCTCCCCGGCCGCGTCGGCCAGGACCACCGCCCCGAAACCGGGGAACATCGCCGCCAGACCGTCCACATCCACCGCATCC
>CAZPUV010000127.1:0-6177 GCA_964589805.1 uncultured bacterium
AGGCGACGGGACGGTGCCGCCGTGCTGCTGATGTCGGAGGATCTCGACGAGCTGATCCAGAAGACCCTCTCGCACCTGCGGGCGGACAAGTACCAGTTGAGCATCTACTTCGGGAAGCCGCTCGCGAAACGATACGAGCGGCTCGCGCAGCAGCTGTTCAACTTCTTCGAGGCCCCGCTCCTGCGCGCGCACTTCGTACACCGGCGCAAATGGGAGCTCGAGAACATGGACCCCATAGCGGTCAAGGACATCCCCGACTGGCAGCGGCCGTTCGTGATCTCCGCGGCCGGCGAGTACTTCCTGAAGCTCGACCGCTCGCCGCGGCGCCGGAAGCGCTTCCAGTACGACCTCGCCATCCTCCACAACCCCGAGGAGCACGATCCCCCGTCGGACGAGCGCGCGCTGCGCAAGTTCTGCAGGGCGGCCGAGAAGGTGGGCATGGACCCCGATCTCATCACGCGCGAGGACTACCGGCGCGTGGCGGAGTTCGACGCGCTGTTCATCCGCGAGACCACGGCGGTCAACCACCACACCTACCGCTTCGCCCGCCGTGCCGCCGCCGAAGGGCTGGCCGTGATCGACGACCCCGAGTCGATCATCCGCTGCACGAACAAGGTCTTCCTGGCCGAGACCTTCGAACGACACGGCCTCCCCACGCCGCGGACGATGATCGTTCACCGCGACAACGCGAACCAGGTGGCGGACACGCTCTCCCTCCCGTGCATCCTGAAACAGCCCGACAGCGCGTTCTCGCAGGGTGTCGTCAAGGCCAACACGCGCGCCGAACTGGACGATGAAATCAGCCGCCGTCTGGAGAGTTCGGATCTCTTGATCGCCCAGGAGTTCATGCCCACCGACTTCGACTGGCGCGTGGGCGTGCTGGAGGGGAAAGCCCTGTATGTGTGCCGCTACTTCATGGCGCGCGCGCACTGGCAGATCCTCAAGCGCACCGGCCGTGGCGGAACCCAGGCCGGACGGGTGGAGCAGATCGCGATGCGCCGCGCCCCGCGTGAAGCCGTGCGCCTCGCCGTGGCGGCCGCCGATCTCATGGGCGACGGACTCTACGGCGTGGACATCAAGCAGCGCGGTTCCAACTTCTATCTCATCGAGGTGAACGACAACCCCAGCATCGAAGCCGGTTACGAGGACAAGCTCGTGGGAGACGCGCTCTACCTCAAGATCATGAAGTCGCTCCACCGCCGCATCCTGCGGCTGCGCGGGGAGTGAACGTGGGCCTCGGCCTCTTCGAGGGATTCGGCGTCGAGCTGGAGTACATGATCGTCCGCGCGGACTCGCTGGACGTCTTCCCCGCCGCGGACCAGGTGCTCCTCGCGGTCGCCGGCGACTACGTCTCCGAGATCGAGCAGGGGGACCTCGCGTGGTCCAACGAGCTCGTGAACCACGTGATCGAATTGAAGACCAACGGGCCGGCGCCGCAGTTGATCGGGCTCGACGACGCGTTCGCGCGCGACGTCGGAGCGATCCACGACCTGCTCGCGCCCCTGAACGGCCGCCTCATGCCCACCGCGGCGCACCCGTGGATGGATCCCGCGCGAGAAACCCGCCTGTGGCCTCACGAGTACAACGCGGTCTACAGCGCCTATGACAGGGTGTTCGACTGCCGGGGTCACGGCTGGTCCAACCTGCAGTGCGTGCACCTGAACCTTCCCTTCCGCGGCGACGCCGAATTCGGCCGCCTGCACGCGGCGATCCGCCTGGTGCTGCCGTTGATCCCGGCGCTCGCGGCCAGTTCTCCCGTCCTGGACGGCCGCCTCACCGGGCTCCTCGACAGCCGCATGCACTATTATAGAGAGAATCAGAAGAAGATTCCGTCCATCACGGGTCGCGTGATCCCCGAGCCGGTCTTCACGAAGCGCGAGTACGAGGAGAAGATCCTCGAGCCCATGTACGCGGACATCGCGCCCTTCGATCCGGACGAAACGCTCCAGGACGAGTGGCTCAATGCCCGGGGCGCCATCGCCCGCTTCCAGCGCGACACGATCGAGATCCGCATCGTCGACATCCAGGAGTGCCCCACCGCCGATCTCGCGGTGACCCACGCGATCGTCTCCGTGCTGCGCGCGCTCGTGGCAGAGAAGTGGCAGTCACTCGCGCGCCAGAAGACCTTCGACACGGACGCGTTGAACGAGGTCCTGGTCGCCACCACGAAAACCGCGGATCGGGCCCGCGTTGCCAACCGCGACTACCTCGAGGCATTCGGCATCCGCGCGAAGACCGCCACCGCGGCCGAGATCTGGGACCACCTCGCGGGCGCGGTGATCGCCACGGCCCCGGAGTCCGGGGGCGGGTGGCAGGACGCGTTCGGCGTGATTCTGCGCGAGGGAACGCTGGCGCGGCGCATCGTCCGCGCCGTCGCCGGCGAGGACCCCGGCGCGGCCGCCATGCTCGGTCTCCCGCGCGAAACACTACGGCCCGTCTACGCGGAACTCTGCGACTGCCTCAAGGAGAACCGGATGTTCCATGCTCCGCGCTGACGTGGCACTCGTTCTCTCCTGCGAGCACGGTGGCAACCGAATCCCCGCGCGCTACCGGCATCTCTTCCGCGGGAGCACTCGTGTGCTCGCTTCTCACCGCGGCTGGGATCCGGGTGCGCTCGAACTCGCCCGCGCGATCCGGCGCGCCACCGGGGCGCCGCTGGTCGCGACCACGACGTCGCGGCTACTCGTCGAGTGCAACCGCTCGATCGGCCATCGCCGGTTGTTCTCGGAGTTCACGCGCGATCTCGCCGATGATGAGAAGGCGCGGATTCTCGCGCGCCACTACCACCCGCACCGGGCGGCGGTCGAGAAGACGATCCGGGGTGCGATGCGCGGCGCGAACCAGATCGTGCACGTCGGTGTGCATACGTTCACGCCGGTGTTCGAAGGCCGGCGGCGCACCGCGGACATCGGCGTGCTCTACGACCCCCGCCGCGCCTTCGAGACCGGCGTCGCCTGCGCAATCGTGAACGCGTTGAAAGCGAACACGCCCGGCCTCCGGGTAAGACGGAACTACCCCTATCGCGGGTGGACGGACGGCCTCACCACGACCCTGCGCGGCGTGTTCCCCGCGCGCCGGTACGCGGGCATCGAACTCGAGGTGAACCAGGGGCTGTCCGCCGGACATCCCCGGCGCTGGCAAGCCGTGCAGCGCGCGATCGCCGCGGCGATCCGCGACACCGTCACAGCTCGCCGATAGGCGGAACCGGCGGAGGCGCCTTCGGTTCGCGCGCCTCCCGCGACGGCTCGAGTTCGCGGAGCAACGCGCGCTTCGAGAGTTCGTAGAACGAGGCGCTTCCCACCAGACGCGCGCTCCCCAGCGCCACCAGCGCGGTCAGCATCATCGGGAAGATGGCGCTGTGGCGGTCCGTCATCTCGAGTATCAGCACGAACGACGTGAAGGGTGCCCGCGTGACCCCGGTGAGCAGCGCGATCATGCCCAGCAGTGCGAGCAGCACCGCGTTGGTCCCGCTCCACCACGACGCCACCCACGACCCCAGGCTCGCGCCGATCGCGAGCGAGGGTGCGAAGATGCCGCCGCCGCACCCGCTCATGTACGACACCATCGTCGAGGCGAACCGTACGCCGATCAGTTCGAGACTCGCCACGGTTTCGCCGCCAAGGATCTCCGACACGAGCTGGTTGCCCGGTCCGAGTGCGCGCGCGTCGAGGAAGCGCAGTGCCACGAGCGCAACGCCGCAGAGGAGCGCCACCGCGAGTCCGGTCTTGACGTGCCTCACGGAGATGCGCCGCCGAAGCCACACGTTCAGCCGGAAGGTTACGTCGCCGAACACGGCGCCCAGCGCCCCGCCCGCCACCCCGACCACGAACGCGGCCGGAATCACCGCGAAACCAACCTCGCCGATGCGCGGGAATCCGAGATACAGGTAGCTCCCCACCAGCCACTGCGAGACGAGGCCGGCCACGAGGACGGCCGAGAGCACGGTGGTGCGCACGCGCGAGAAGTGCTTGCCCGCGAGTTCTTCGACCGCGTAGACGATGCCGCCGAGAGGGGTGTTGAAGGCCGCCGCCATCCCAGCCGCGGAGCCCGCGAGCATCCAGGACTCCAGCGCCACCACGGGCGAGAAGTTGCGGATGCGGCGCCCGAGCACGTAGAAGATCGAAGCGCTCACCTGGACGGTGGGCCCTTCGCGGCCCACTGCACCACCGCCGAGGACGCAGAAGAGAGAACTGGCGATCTTCACGGCCGCCACGCGCAGGCTCAGCAGCGGTGAGATCCACGACGGGTGGACGCGCGCGTCGTGCAGGTCGATCGCGGCCATGACCTGCGGGATGCCGCTCCCGCTCGCGCGCGGCGCGAAGCGGTTCACGAGCCACCAGCCCGCGACGAAGCAGACGGGTGCCGCGGCGATGAGCCAGTACGGGTGCCGCTCGAAGGTCTCGACCGAGAGGTGCTCGACCACCTTGTAGAGCTTCGAGTACCCCACGGCCACGAGGCCGGCCACGAAGGCGGCCGCGATGAGGCCGACGCGGTGGATGTTCCGGGGCTGCGCGAGGAAAGCCCGGAGTCGCCAGTTGAAGTGCTTCACGGGCTTCCAGAACACCGCAAATCGCGCGCGGCGTCAAGAACCTGGCAACCTTTTCCCCGGGATTCTGCCCCGCCGGTCCGCGGCGCGCTACTTCTCCTCCTCGTCGCGGCGGATCGAGCGCGGCAGACGGTCCAGCGCGTAGAGCGCGGGGAACGCCGCCAGGTTCGGCACCCACAGGAGCCCTTCCATCACCGCGTCGGAGAGCGACCCGCCCTTGACCCACTGCGTGAAGACAACGGGGTCCTCCACCGTCATGGTGAAGTCGACCTGCCGGGGCACCGTGTCCAGGATCTCCAGGCGGCCGTCCATGATGGCGATGCAGAACCCGCCGCCACCGGTCTTGACCCCGATGGTGTGGCTGCGATCCGCCAGGTCCTTCGCGGCGCGTGAGCCCGGAACGACCTTCGACGCCATGGTCTGCATCAGGTCCATGGCCGCCTCGAACGCCGGCGCCCACTTTCCGTCCTCACGGATGTCGGGGATGGGCGGACTCTCGAGGTTGAGTTCGGAAGCGAGCAGCGGCTCCTTGCCGCGGAGTTTCTCCGGCACCTCGCTCATCGGCACCGCGAAGATGTCCAGAATCGTCCCCTGCCGCTTGTCCTCGAAGACGAGTTTCACTTCCAGCCCCCGGACGAAGATCCCCGGCCGCGGGATCCCCGTGGTGGTACGGAGCCGGCAGGGCAGGAACGACGCGACCTTCGCGTCGCGCGCCACATCCACGTAGCCGCGTGCAAACGGCGCCTTCCCCACGAACGTCGCCGAGGGGAAGAACGTGATCGGTGCCGTCGCAGCCAGCACGCCGCGGTGCGGAAGAGCGATCTCCTCCATGGCTGCGAAGTTGCAGTCCGGACAGTGCCACGTGGCCGCGGGCACCATCACCTGCCGGCACTTTCCGCAACGGGCGCCGAGCAGTTTTCCATCGCGCAACGCCATGAAGAACCGCGACAACTCGCCGTAGGTCTGCTTGTACAGCGTCAGCATCCCGGTGTTGAACTGGAGACACGGCACGCCGTCCTTACCCTCGACCTCGGTAACCTCTTTCGGGAGGTTGTAGCCGGGAGGAATGATCATTTCGCGCTTGTCCATTACCTGCCTCCTTCGTCGAGTTCGAGGACGACGGCGCCGCCGAAGCACGCGTTGATCGCACCGGTCCCGTGCACCAGGGCCAGCGGAACCTCGCGGTTGATCATCTCGCGGCGCGCCGACCACATCGAGAACATGTTCGAGCCGCCCACGAAATGACCGCCGAAGATGAGCCCTCCCGACGGATTGACCAGCACCTGTTTGCCCTGCGGCCGCTTCTTGTCGCCCAGATCGGCGATGTCGGCCATGATGCCGTCGTCGATGAGTTTGCGGGTCTTGCCGATGGGAACGAAGCCCATTTCACCCATCGTGATCATCAACTGGGCCACGAATGCGTCGTGCAGTTCGATGATCTTGATGTCGGACGGCTTCACACCCGCCATTTCGTAGGCGCGCTCCGCCGCGAGACGGTCGGAGACGATGCGGTCGAGCGGCTTGTAATAACCGCCGCGCCCCACCGCGTAGGCCTCGTTGGCCGCGCCCACGCCCTTGATCCAGACCACGGGCTGCCCGGTGCGCGCGGCGAGTTCTCTCGCCTTCTCCTC
>CAZPUV010000127.1:6187-7577 GCA_964589805.1 uncultured bacterium
CGCACCCTCGGTGTACATGCAGGCTTCGAGAAGCCGCAGGAAGGGCGGGATGATCCAGCGCGAGTTCATGACGTGCTCCACCGTCACGTGCTCGTCGCGTCGCTGCGCGTACGGGTTGCGGTTCCCCTGCCGGCAGAGTTTCTCCACGATCGTTGCCCGCACGAGCGGGTCGCCGATGTCGCCCGGGTAGGTGTCGTTGTAGCCCAGGCACATCTGCATGTAGGAGTCGTTGGCCGTCGCACCGAGCGGGTTCTCGAAGAACGGGTCCCACGAGTACGCGATCGTGTTGATGACCATCGGTGTCGGCGACTTCGAGATGGGATCGAAGCAGTCGGTCGCCTTCTCACCGCCCACGCACAGCACCACGTCCGACATGCCGCTCGCCACTTCCATGATGGCGGCGCGCATGGCGTAGAAGCCCGTGGCACCGCCGCTGGTGACGCGCGTGCCCGGCTTGTTGGTCATGCCGATCAGCCCCGTGAGCGAACTCTCGGGGATGGCCTGGTGTTCGAAGATGTCGTTGTAGATTCCATAGACGACCGAATCGACGTCGTCGACGGTCATCTTTGCGCTGGAGAGAACGTCGCGAACCGCGGTCTGGAAGAGATCCCAGTAGGTCTTCTCCACCCAGCGTCCGCGACATTCGGTGATCGCCGCGCCGACGATCCCGACTCGTTTCATCATGATTCCGACCTCCGCTGTGGTTGAAGCGGCCGCGGCCGGGGGTCGTCCGGGAATCGGGAGAAACCCGGACCCGCTCAGACTGCCAAATCCGGACTCAACTGTCCACCACTTTCCCGGCAAGATCCGGTACACCGAGGTGCGCGCACAACGACTCGAACGCGTCGCCGGGTCCGCGCCACCGCAATTCATCGACGTCCTCGAACACCGGGGCGTCCGTTCGCAGCGTCGCGAGTTCTCTGAAGAGCAACGCGTCGTTCCAGTGCTCCTGGAGCGACGCGGACAGGGCCACGGCGCCGCGCACGGGAGCTTCCCATGTCGACGCATCCCGCGGGATCGCCTCGAGATGGTCGTAGCGGCCGAGAACGGCGGCCGCACTCTTCCCGCCCCACCTCGGCACGCCCGGGAATCCATCCGACGCGTCGCCGACGAGCGCCAGGTAGTCGGGGATCGACCGCGGTCCCACGCCGAACTTCTTCCACACGCCGGCCTCGTTCCGGATCACGCGGCGCCGGCGGTCGAACTGGACCACAGAATCCCCGCGCACGCACTGGGCGAGGTCCTTGTCGGGCGTGCAGATGAACACGCGCTCCACGCGTTCGTCCCGGTGCGCGCGCGTCGCGGCGGCGGCGAGTGCGTCGTCCGCTTCCTGCTCCACCATCGCCCACACCACCACACCAAGTGAACGCAGCGCCTCCTCCAGCGGATG
>CAZPUV010000128.1:0-7552 GCA_964589805.1 uncultured bacterium
CGTGACGGCGCACTTGCCCGCGTACGACGCGCCCAGCGCGAACGCGCAGGCGGCGATTTCGTCCTCGGCCTGGTGCACGACGCCCCCGACCTTCTCGAAAATCTCGCTCAGGTAGTGCGAGGCCGACGTCGCCGGCGTAATGGGGTACATCGCGCAGACTTCCATCCCAGAGGCCACGACGCCGAGCGCCACCGCCGTGTTGCCGTTCACGACCACCTGCGGCTCGGTCAACCCGAGCAGCGGGATTTCGAACTTGAGGTCGAGGTTCTCCTCCGCCCACTGGTAGCCGGATTCGAAGAGTTCGATGTTGGGCTTGATGACCTTGTCGCCCTTCTTGCGGAACTTATGCTCGATCTCCGCATACACGAGATCGCGGTCCCGCGAGTAGATGCTCGAGAGCAATCCCACGACGAACATGTTCTTGCCGCGCTGCGGGTTGTCGACGATCTTCTTGCACTGCTCTTCCATCGGCACTTCGATCACGCGGTAGCCATCGGCGACGAAACGATCGTGGACCTCCACGTAGTCCTTGCGGATCGCCGGGTCGGCGTGCGTGCGCCACATGCTCTCGAGGAGAATCGGACAACCGGCCTTGAACTTGCCGCCGGACATGCCGCCCATCAGCGCCTGTTCGTTGAAACTGACCACGAGGTCGGCTTCGTCGCCCGCGTTCGTGATGGGGAAGGAGCCCAGCCGGATGCGGTTCCCGCTCGCTCCCGGCGCGCTGCGCGCGGGAGGTTCGATTTCCGCGGGGATGATCTCGACCGTCCACACGCTGTTGCCCATCTTCGCGGAGACGGTACCGAACATCTGGCCCGCCGTCTGGGCGCCCTCGCCGGAATCCGACAGGATCTCGACGATGTGCTCTTCCCGGCGAATCGGCTTGCGCCCCTTCAGTGCGGGCGCCGCCTTCGGGTCCGCGCCGGCGGCTTCCTTGATCGTGTTCCTCTCGTTGGCCATTTCTGGGTTTTCCTCCGTTGTCATTCTTTCTCCGTGTCCGTCACGGTGCGATCGATCCGGTCGTACGGGCAGCCGCCGCGTACATGCCCCACTGGACATCCCGTCTCGATATAAGCTGCGCAACGCATGCAGAAGCCGCGTGGCGTTTCCTCCCGTTTGAGCATTGCGACCGAAACCCGCTCCAGCATCCCGGCGAAGCGATCGAGTTCCTCGGCGGAGAACTCCGCCAGAATCGGATGGAGGCGCGTCGCCTTGAGTTCTTCGTAGCGCTCGACCAGACGACGCCCCTTCTGACTCGCCGCGAGCAGGATCACTCGGCGGTCTCCCGGCGCGGGCGAGCGCACGACGAGGCCGAAGCGCTCGAGCTTGTCCACGTTCTTCGTGATCGCCGGAGCGCTCACACCGAAGAACTCCGCGAGTTCTCCCACCTGGTGTCTCCCGTTGAAGGTCATGAGCTTGAGGATGTGGAACTGCGAGATCGTCAGCGGCAGGGGAGTCGTGTCTTCGAGGAGGCGCGTCTGAAGCACTTCGCGAACCACGGAAGAAAAGATGGGGCTCAGACGAAGTACGCCATGAAAACGTTCTTCCGCGGCGGACCCGCCGCGGCCGTCTTCACCCGTCGTCGAGGGAGAATGCGGGTCGATCGAACTCATAAACACATTAGTTAACTTGGTAAGTATTTAACTGTCTTAAGAAATATAGACCCGTTATTCTTCAGTCGTCAAGGGGGGTTTGTGAAAAAACCTGCAAAATCCCCTGGCGCCGTGTAGGTATGAGTTGGGTATACTGCTTGCACTTCCTGTCGGGGGGCCGTAAGCTGTGGGAAAGTCATGCCTCAAGAGGCAGTTCCTTCCCTCCCCGCTGAAGACAGGAGGATTCGATATGCCGGCAATTCTCCGGACGGCCACCGGGCGGTGGCAGGGCGACCTCAAGAATGGAAAGGGCACGATCGACGCGACCAGCGGCGTCCTCAGCCGCACACCGTTCACATTCGCCACGCGCTTCGAGAACACCCGGGGAACCAACCCCGAGGAACTGATCGCAGCCGCGCACGCGGCGTGTTTCAGCATGGCGTTCGCCAACTACCTCAGTCAGCAGGGGCACGTTCCGGACGCGATCGTGACCCGCGCGACGATTACGCTCGAGGACGGGCGTATCGGCGCCATGCACCTCGAAACGCGGGGGAAGGTCCCGGGTCTCGACGACGCCAGCTTCAAGAGGCTGGCGGACGAGGCGGAGAAGAAGTGCCCCGTCTCGAACCTGCTGCGCCAGGGCCTGACGATAGAACTCGATGCCGCGCTCATGTAGCAGAACTGGCAGAACGGCCCCCGCCAGAGGCCGGACACTCGGCGGCCGCATCGCCCGTATCGCGGTGGCGGCGGCCGTTGCGGGCTGCGTTGCGCCTCCGCCCGCGAGCCTCGCGCGAGAACGTTTCAGCGAGAACTTCGAGAAGGGGCTCGCCCGCTGGGAACTCCATGGCGACGGGGGAGCGTTCGTGCAGAACTCGGGCGATCCGCGCCACGGGAAGGTCCTGGTTCTGCGCTCGCAGGGCGACGTCCTGGCGCTGATACGCGGCTCGGACCGCTGGGGGCCGGTCCGGATCGAGGGCGACGTCCGGTTTCCCGACGCGGACAACAGCTACCTGGGCGTGGTCTACAACCACAGGCAGGCCGGCGACCGGATGGATTTCGGACTCATCTGTATAGAGGGGAGCGGGTCGTATCTCATCCCGAATCCCCACCGCGACTTCAACGTCGGGCGCCTGCTGTACGACGAATACCGGACGATGCTCGCTGGAGAAGCGGCCATCCGGATCGGAGAGTGGCAGCGCTTCCGGGTGGAGGTGCTCCGCAATGAGGCGCACTTCTACGCCGGTCCGGGGAAGACGGCGGTGCCGCAGCTTACGTTTCCGCTCTTCGAGCTCGATTCCGGGGCCGTCGGACTGGCTCCACGTTCCGTGGGCGGTGATGTGTGGGTCGACAACGTGACGGTCAGCTCGATCCAGCGGCTGTCGTACAAGGGACCGCCCCGGCCCTACGAGATTCAGTACGACCCGGAGGCCCTGCTCACCGACTGGCAGGTGGCCGGACCGATGGCCCGCACCGACGATGCCATCGCTCGCAGCCCGGTCGCGCACACGCACGCGTGGCGTCCATTCGATACCGACGCGCGGGGCGCGGTGATCACGGGACGTGTAACCGACTACCACGGGCCCAACGCGGTCGCGTACTTTCGCACCCAGGTCGTCACCGACCGGCCGGGCCCGGCGATCCTGAGCATCAGCACCATCGATGATCTCGCTCTGTGGGTGAACGGCCGCTTTCACGGGTTCATTCCGCGCGGCAACAGGGCCTGGCACGATTTCTGGCGTAATCCCGAACACGAGGGACAGCACGTTCCCGTTCTGCTCGTGAGCGGCCGGAACGAAATTGTCGCGCGCGTGCGCGGCGGTGTATACGCGAGCGGCGGTTTCTACGCGTGGATCGAGCGAAAACGCTGAGGGGTGGACCGTGAAGAGTGTCGAGGAAATACGGGCGGACTTCCCGGCCCTCGCGCGCCGCCATGCGGGGCTGCCCGTGGCCTACTTCGACGGGCCCGGCGGAACGCAGGTCCCCCGGCAGGTCGCGACGGCCGTCGCCGACTATCTGTACAACCACAACGGGAACACGCACTGGAGTTTTCCGACCAGCGCGGAAACCGACGAACTGGTCGCGTCTGCGCGGACCACATTCTCCGATTTTCTTCACTGCGCGCCCGGTGAGGTGGTCTTCGGCGCGAACATGACCACGCTGGCGTTCCATCTCTCCCGGGCCCTGGGCGCGTCCTGGGGTCCCGGGGACGAGATCGTCGTCACCGAGCTGGACCACCACGCCAACGTGGCACCCTGGCGCCGTCTGGAGCGGGAACGGGGGGTCACCGTCCGCGTGGTGCGCATGGATCCAACCGCGGGAACGCTCGACGAGACGAGCCTCGTGCGGTCGGTCAACGCGCACACGCGCCTGGTCGCCGTCGGTGCGGCGTCGAACGCGATTGGAACCGTGAGTGACGTGGCGCGGATCGCGGATCTCGCTCGTGACGCGGGCGCGCTGACATTCGTCGACGCGGTGCACTCCGCGCCGCACGCATTGCCCGACGTTCGCGCGATGGGTTGCGACTTCCTCGTGTGTTCGGCCTACAAGTTCTACGGTCCGCACGTCGGCGTGATGTTCGGCCGTCGTGATCTGCTGGGCTCGCTCGACGTCGCGAAGCTCGAGCCCGCGCCGGATGAGGCGCCGGAACGGATCGAGACGGGGACGGCGAACTTCGAGGGGATCGCGGGTGCGGCGGCGGCGGTCGACTACCTGGCCTCGCTCGCGCAGGGGGCGACGCGCCGGGCGCGCCTGGAGACCGCGTTTGCCGGCCTGCACGCCCGCGGGCAGGCGCTGGTGTCGCGATTGTGGGACGGGCTCGCCGCTGTGAACGGCGTGACGCTGTACGGCCCCGCACCCGACCACCCGCGCACGCCGACGGTCGCGTTCACGGTGCGCGGCGTCGATCCGGGTGACGTGGCGGCGCGCCTGTCAGAACGCGCTGTATTCGCATCGCACGGACATTTCTACGCGCCGACGGTGGTGGAGCGTCTCGGCGTTGAGGCCGGCCTGGTTCGCGCCGGGTGCGCATGCTACACCACCGACGCGGACGTGGATCGGCTCGTGGAGAGCGTGCGCGTGATCTCCGCTAATTCCCGAAGCGAAGCACCGCGGCGAACGTGATGCTGTCCAGATCCTCGCCGGTGAGTGCCTCCAGGTCGGGATCGCTCTGAAAGCGATAAGTCGCGAAGATGTCGAGCCAGAGATTCCCGAACACGAGGTCGACGCCAGCGCGGATCGCATAGAAGGGGTCATCCTGCCAGTCGCCGTCGATGTACCCGATCCCGACGCCCGCCCCGCCGTAGATTGAACCGCCCGCCAGCAGCCACGCCGACGGTTGCCACATGGGTTCCTCGACCCCGGCGAAATCGAAGATATACTCGACCGCGCCTTCGAGCTTCAGCAGCGGCCCGGTCAGCTGGTACGAACCCAGGAGCGAGTACGAATCCTGTTCGTAGCCGTATGCCTTGATGTCGCCCAGATTGCGGAGATAGTGGAAGCCCCCTCCGAAACGCTGTCCAGCGGCCGCATCGGCCGTCCATCCGGAAATGAGCAGCATGGCGGCGAGAGAACAGAGTGCATGACGCCTGAGCAAGTTGTTACCTCCTGGTGGAACGCGAAAGGGGCACAGCGATCAAGCTATGGCCCGGGGGCGGCGGCGTCAAATGAATATGCGGCGGCGGTGGATTCCGGCTTCTCGTGT
The DNA here is from genome assembly GCA_964589805.1 of uncultured bacterium. Lineage (GTDB taxonomy): Bacteria > Krumholzibacteriota > Krumholzibacteriia > WVZY01 > JAKEHA01 > JAKEHA01. Next base: position 5,293 of record CAZPUV010000128.1, read on the forward strand.
GCGGCGGATCGTGGCAGACTTCAAGCCTGCCATCATGAAGTCACGCGCGGCGGAAATCGTGAAGACACTGCGGCTGGAGCCGCATCCGGAAGGCGGCTTCTACCGTGAGTTCCATCGTTCCGCCGCGACTGTCGCTCCGGGCGGTGGCGGTGGGCCGCGTTCGGCGCTGACGGCCGCGTTCTTCCTTCTCCGGGCGGGCGACATCAGTCGATGGCATTGCGTGCGCTGGGACGAGCAGTGGACGCACCTCGATGGACAGGGCGTGGATCTGCACGTGCTGGACCCGGTGGAGTTCCGTCTCGAGACGATCCGGCTCGGGCCGCCGGGAGTTTCGCGCGTCGCGACCGCCGTCGTGACCGGCGGCTGGTGGCAGGCGGCGAAACCCGCGGGAGACTTTGCGCTGGTCAGCTGCACGGTCGGGCCGGGCTTCGATTTTGCGGACCTTGCCTTCATGGCGGACGACGCGCGCGCGGCGGAGAGATTGCGCGCCGCCCATCCCGACGCCGCGCGGCTGTTGTGACGGAACGGGAGAAATAGAGGGTATGCGGCGTCTCATGGAACTTCAGCGCGTTGCACGTCCGACTTCGATCCTGCTCTCCATCGCGGTTCTCGCGGTCGCCGGGTGCGCCAGGTTCGCCGAGCGTCCCGGGGAGGAGGAGATCCCGGGGATCACGACGCCGCCGGGCGAGATACGGTTCTCGGTGCGGGTGACACCCCCGCGGTTCGTCGGCGGTGACCGGGTCTCGTTCGAAGCGAGCATGTTCAACGACAGCAAGGACTCCTTCAAGAAGAAGTTCCGTTCCACCTGTGTCTGGGACTACGAACTCCTCGCCGAGGACGATCGGCCGGTCCGCCCGCCGCGAGTGTGCGAACCGATGGACTCCGTCCTGGTGCTGGAGCCGGGCGAGTTGCGCATGATCGTGCGCGACTGGGGCGGCCGCGACCGCTACTTCGGCGTTCCGCGTCCGCTGGCCCCGGGAAAGTACCGGGTCGTGGCGGGTTTCATGGACGCGTCCGGCCGGGTGGTTCCGATGTCGGTTCCGGTGGAGATCGAAGTTCTGGCGACGCGGAGCCGGAGATGATCGGGCGGTGAATCGCGCGGCCTCGAGCGGCCGGCGCGGTGTTCTTCGAACGGCATGAGCGACTTCCTGCGCGTCCTCTTCATCAACTCCATCCAGATGTGGGGTGGCGCCGAAGTGTGGCTGATGGACGTCATGCACGGGCTCGCACGCCGCGGTCACCAGGTATCGCTCGCGTGCCGCCCGGGCACCATACTCGAGAAGAACGCGACCGCCGAGGGACTCGACGTCATCCCGGTCGCGATGCGCAGCGATTTCGATCCGGCGGTGGTGTGGCGGATGATGCGCGTCATGCGCGCGCGGCGCATCGATGTCGTTTCCACCAACATGGACAAGGAACTCCGCTTCGGCGGGATCGCGGCGAAACTGGTGGGCGGGATCGCGGTGGTGCCGTCGCGCGAGGTCGACTACCCGCTGAAGAACAAGCTGCGCTACCGCTTCACGTACAACCGCCTCGCGGACCACATCCTGGCCAATTCGGTCGCAACCAAGCGCTCGCTGCTGCTCAACGCGCCGTGGCTGAATCCCGACCGGATCGAAGTCGTCTACAAGGGGATCGATCCGGCGCCCTACCTCGATCGTCCGGACGAAGGAAAGGCCGTGCGCGCGGAACTCGGCATCGACGAAGACGCGCGTGTGGTCGGCTTCGTCGGCCAGATCATCGAACGCAAGGGGATTCCGGACCTGATCTGGAGCATGCCGAAGATTGTCGAGAAGATCCCCGACGTGCGCTTCCTGTTTGCGGGGGAAGGGAAGCTCACGGAGCTCCTTCTGGCCAGGACACGCGAGCTGGGTGTCGCGCAGCACGTGATCCACGCCGGATTCCGCAAGGACGTGCCGGCGGTGATGAAGGCGATCGACGTGCTCGTGCTTCCGTCGGTAGTGGAGGGGTTCGGATACGTGCTCGTCGAAGCCATGGCCGCAGGAAAACCGGTGGTCGCGACGAACGTGAGCAGCATCCCGGAGATCGTACAGCACGGCGAGACCGGACTGCTCGTGGACGTGCACGATCCGGAGCAGCTGGCCGGTGCGGTGGTCTCCGTCCTTACGCGCGCCGACCGCGGCCGGGAATTCGGTGCGAACGGCCGGCGCATCATGCTCGAGAAATTCACGCTGGAGCGCATGATCGATCGGATCGAGTCGGTCTTCGTCGCCCGGCGTGACCTGGCCCGGCGACCGGC
>CAZPUV010000129.1:0-7529 GCA_964589805.1 uncultured bacterium
AATTTAATCAACGCGCCGCTCTCGACCGCTAAGGTGCGGACGACGTGTGTCAGGTGGACGTGCTGGATGGCGACCGCGGCGAAAGGCGTCAGGCCGGAAAAACCGAAGCGCCCGGGCCGGGCGGGCTCGGGTGTACCTCCGGAGGGCGGACCGGTGCTCTTCGACGGCTGGCTGCTCATCACGGCTGCAAGATGGCGGGCAACTCCGCTATAAGGAAAACGAGTCTAGCATGGAACCAGGCCGGGGTATACCGCGGGGCGCTCGCGTCAGTCCCGGTAGTCGTCCGCGAACGCGACATCCGTGATCTCGTACGTCCGCGGGCCCGCCGGCAGTCGCACCTCCACCGTCTCGCCCATCTTGTGCCCGATGAGCGCGCTCGCGAGCGGCGAGTTGTAGGCGATGATGCCGCGCCCGGAATCCGTCTCGCCGTCGCCGAGGATCGTGCACTCGCGCACGTTTCCGGAGTTGACGTCACGGATCTTGATGCGTTTGCCGAAGGTCACGGATTCTTCCGGGAGCAGTTCGTCCTTGCGGACCACGTTCGCGCCCGAGAAACGTTCCTGCAACTGCTGCAGCCGGGTCGCGGTGAACCGCTGCTTTTCCTTCGCGGCGTGATACTCCCCGTTCTCCTTGAGATCACCGTGCGACGCTGCCGCCGCGATTTCCTTCGCGATGTCGTTCTTGAGGTACTTGTCCAGCCGCTCGATTTCTTCCTTGAGCCGCAGGTAGCCTTTTTCCGTGAAGAAGAACTGCGCCATGCCAAACCTTCCGATTGTCCCTCCGGGACGGTCTCCACCCAATGAAACGGCGACCCCGAAGGAACCGGCCGGCACCCGGGGGCCCGGCGGGGCGACGGGGTCGCGACGATCATGATACCACGGGAACGCGGCCGCGGAAACCCGCCCCGATCTACCGGTACACCCGCCGGCTCCGCGAGAAGGTCCGGCTCCGGCGCGCGCTCGCCGGCCTCGCCACCGCGGGGCTCCCGCCGCGGAGCGAACCGATGTTCGCCACGTGGTACGGGTGGTCTTCGTGGACGTCCAGCGGGGTGCGGGTCAGCCGCTCGATCGCCCGCAGGAGCTTGATCTCCGCCGCGTCACAGAACGAGTACGCGATGCCGTCGGCGCCCGCGCGGGCGGTCCGCCCGATGCGGTGCACGTAGTTCTCCGCGTCCTGCGGCATCTCGAAGTTGATCACGTGCGAGATGCCGTCGACGTCGATGCCGCGCGCCATGATGTCCGTCGCCACCAGGACCCGGGTCTTCCCTCGCTCGACCCCGGCGAGCGCGCGCTGGCGCGCGTTCTGCGACTTGTTGGAATGGATCGCGTCGGCCGCAACGCCTTCGCGCATGAGCGACTTCATGACGCGGTCGGCCCGGTGCTTGGTGCGGGTGAAGACGAGCGCGCGTCCCGCGGACGGGTCGCGAAGGATCGACGACAGGAGGGCGAGTTTGTCGCCCTGCCGCACGAAGAGGACCTTCTGCGAGATCTTCCCGACCACCGAGGCCGGCGGCGTGATTTCCACGTACGACGGATCGCGCAGGAGGTCGCCCGCCAGTTCGGCGATTTCGCGCGTGAGGGTCGCCGAGAAGAGCAGCGTCTGGCGATCCCGGGGGATGAGGCTCACGATCCTGCGCACGTCGCGGATGAACCCCATGTCCAGCATGCGGTCGGCTTCGTCCAGCACGAGCATCTCGATGGAATCGAGACGGACGTGGCGCTGGCCGATGAGATCGAGCAGGCGTCCGGGTGTGGCCACGACGATGTCCGGCCCCCTCGAGAGCGCCTTGATCTGGCCGACCATCGACACGCCGCCGAGGATGACGGTGGAGCGAAGCGAGAGGTGCCGCCCGTAGGCGCGCAGACTCGCGTCGATCTGCACGGCCAGTTCGCGCGTGGGAGCGAGGATCAGGGCGCGAATGCCGCGCCGGCTCCCGTTGCCGCTCCTGCGCGCGCGCCGCTCGCTCAGGAGCTGCAGCATCGGCAGCGCGAACGCCGCCGTCTTGCCGGTGCCCGTCTGTGCCGTCGCCATCAGGTCACGGCCGGCGAGCACGTCGGGAATCGCCGCCACCTGGATGGGGGTCGGCGTGTGGTAACCCTCGGCGTCCAGCGCCTGGAGGATGGGTTTCGATAGATTGAGACTTGTAAATCGGTCGTTCATAGAATCCTGTTCTTCAAGAGTCCTTCAGCATCACCCCCAAGCAAACTACTTGCCTTTGCTCGGGTTAGCTCTTGAAAACAGAATCTACGGCCGAGAAACGACGGAAATCGTCGGAAGGTATCAAAAGGTGGGTCAGTTGACTTCGGCTGAACATACGGGAAAGCGGGTGATCAGGCAAGACAAATGTTGGCAAGGAGAAACGGCGGCCGGCAGCCGGGGGGTCATCCGGATCCCGAAGGGGGACCGGCGTGCCCGGCCTCCGTGGTTTACGGATCTTCGCCGGCTGTCGTAGGCTTCCACCGGAACGAGTGGCCGCCAGTTCCCGGGCATACATTCCACCTGCAGAAAGGCGGGGTTTCGTATGAAAAGGACGCTGGGCTTCGGCTTCTTGTGCGCGTGCGCGGGGATCGCGATCACGACCGGGGCGTACGCGCAGTCACCGGGTGCCGCGGGGGTTCGCGCGGGGATCGGCACCGACATCTCGGGAGGGATCGCGTACGGCATCCAGATCAACTACACGCTCGATCAGAACCCCAACGCCTTCGAACTCGGGCTGGCGCTGTTCGGCGGCAAGTTCGAGGAAGACACCGACGAGGGAATCCACACCTACCACGAAGAGACGTCTCTGTTCGTCATCGGCGCCATCGCCAACTATCTCTTCCGCTACGCGCTCGAGTTGACCGGCCCCTACTTCGTGAGTGGCATCGGCGTCGGCGCGATCTCGGTCGAGTGGGAGGAACGCAGCGCCACCGACACGTCACTCGGTCCCATTCTGCCCGGCGGCGGCAGCATGCAGTCCGAGGACGCGACCGCGGCCGGCTTGATCCTGAACTTCGGAATCGGTCACCGGTTCAACGAACAGTTCGATCTTCGGGCCCAGGTGCCCACGTTCTTCATCTCGGGAGGAGACGAGCGGGACGGCAAGGTGATCCCCGCGTTCACCGTCACGGCGGGTCTGAATTTCAAGTAGCACGGCCCGGGGTCGAACCATCGATTGCGCCGTGCTTGCGGATACAGAGGTGCTCGATGAACGGCCCGAGCGCGACGGTTGGAATGCCCAGCGCGGCGAGCGGCCGTGCAGCCACGCCCTCCAGCAACAGATTCGCCAGGCGCCGCCTGGCGCGCAGGCGCCGTCCCGGTTCCGGACCCGCGGGAAGGAGCCGGTTGCGCGTCACGGTGATGTTCAGCACCTCGAAGCGATGGCCGCCGCGGCGCAGGGGTCGCACGATCTCCCAGAACGACATGCCGCGCCGCCCCTGAGCGTCGATATCCGTGCCGGGCGTGTGTCGCCCGAGCGAAGCGGCGACCTTCGAGGCGACCCGCGCGGGCAGCCACGGAATCAGGGGCAGCCCCGTGGTGTGACGGTCGATGGGCCACAGAGGGTTGGGGGTCTCGCTGATGAACAGCATCCCACCCGGCCGGAGCAGACGCCACATCTCCAGGATCACCTGCGGGCGCGTGGAGAACGGCACGACGTGCTCCAGGACCCCGTTGGCCAGGATGAAGTCGAATGAACCGGATTCCACCGGCACGTCTCCGATCCTGCGTACCGCCGGGATGCGGTGCGTGGTCACGCGGTCTTCCATGGCGTGATGTCGAAGGCGAAGGGCTGCGATCTCGAGCGAGTGCGGATCGATGTCCATGGCGGTGATGCGGCTGCTTTCCGCGTTCTCGCACAGGACGACCGTGGTGCTTCCCGTGCCGCATCCGAAGTCGAGGACGTCCATGCCGCGCAGGTTCGTGAACGCACGAATCTGCGGCATCAACCGCTCTCGAAACGTGAGCACGCGCCCCCCCATGTGCCCGTCGATCCACTCCCGGTAGAACGGAAGCCCCTCCGCGCCTGCGTGCATGCGCGTCACGAGCTCGAGCATCGCCTCGCCGTAATCGATGGGGTATGTGCGTTCGCCGGAACGGAGCGAATTCGAAACGGATGTGCCCCTGGGTGGCAACGGAATCACGCTACCGATTGTGCGGACACGGACCCGCCGGGGTCACTGCCCGGTCAGTTTCCGGAGATCCTCGATGTTCGTCTGCAGCTCCGGTGGAACGGGTCGCGCGGGTACTGCGGCCGAGCGCCGGTAGTCCTCGAGGAACGCGAGCGCCTGTCTGGCCACCGCCGATTTGGGGGCGGTGCGGATCGACTTCTCGAGGAGGTAGTCGGTCTCCGAGAGCCAGTACGAACGGGAAATGCGCGACTCCGCAACCCCGAGCAGGTAGTACGACTCGGCCAGATCCACGTCGCTCCCGGGTTTCGACCGGAGGTACCGGTGCAGGAGCGTGACCGACCCGACGAAGTCCACGAGCCGCGACCGGTCGGATCGTGAGACCGTCTTCTTCTCCGCCTCCGCCACCATGTTCCGCGCGGCCGCCAGCTCCCTGTCGACCGGAACGTCGAGTTTCAGCGCCTCCAACGATACGATCCAGTCGCGAACGTCGGCCTTCATGGCGTCGGGCATGTCCGGCCGGCGAACGAATTCCTGGAGCGCCCGCGCGGGGCGCTTCGTGTCGTTCATGGCCCCGATGGAGAGCCGCAGGTAGTTCTCGAACACGTCGGATATCGCGAGATCTTCCGCCTTCACGTCGCGGGAACTCAGGATTCCCTCGTACGTCTTCATGGCGTCCGAGAACTGACGGGTGGCGATCTGGAGATTCGCGACAGCCGTGGGGGGAAGTGTCCTGGTGTCGATGGAATCGATGAACTTCCGCCCCAGATCGAACTCCCTCTCGGCCGGGAGCTTGGTATGGCAGGTGACGCAGTTCTCGGTGATCTTGCTGAGAACGAATCTCGCTCCCATGTAGTTGTGCGACTTGAAATTCACGAAAGCGTCGTGCGCGTCTCTCGCGAGGGACCGCCGCATGAAGTCGAAACTCGGGTCCAGCCCGCCACCATGCGCCTCGAGCTGGTTGGCGTTGTTGGCCAGCGCTTCCAGTTTGCCCAGTATCTCCAGTCGATTCGCGGGGTCGGCGAAGGCCTTCTCGTCGAGGCTGTAGCCGTAGACGCTCGACAGGACCACGAACACGCCGCGCATGGCCGCCTGGGCGGTCGTTTGCGCCGGCTGCTGCGCCGGTGCGATTCGTGCCGCCGCAAGGACGGTCACGGTCACGACACCGAAGATCAGGAAGCCGTCAAAACGTCGCCGGGTTCTCATGTTACCACCTCGCTGTTGGACACTTGTCAGACGCCTCGTGATGTTAGCAGGCCCGGCTCTCGATGTCACGATCCCTGTTGAAAACCCGGGCCCGCCATTCCTATCATGCCGCATGCCCGGGGCCACACATCCCGTCGACGAGCTCTACGCCCTGTCGCGCAGTTTCGGCGCGCGCGAGGCGGCCCGGAAGCTGGAACTCCTGCGCCGGATCGCCGCGCTGAAGTCACTCTCCACGGGGCGCGTCGTCCGCCTGCACGACACCCTGTACTTCATGCGCGCGTATCCCGACGACGCGGCCGTACTCGGCGCCGTTCTGACTGCCGTCTCCGCGCTGCGAGATCGGGTGGACGCGCACACCGGCGGCGATTCGCTCCACGGCGCCTTCGCGAACACCGGCATGCCCGGAAGTTTCAACGCGTACGAGTACTCGTACGCGGTGCTGTCACGCCTGGTGGAGATGTTTCCCGGCTGCCTGGAGATCGACTGGGACGGCGTTGCGGACGAATCCGCGCTCGGCGAGACGCTGAGCATGACGATCGCCGCAGTCGAGCAGACCGGCCTGGAAGACGAGTACGCCTCCATGCGGGAATGGCTGCGGGACTGCAAGACGTCCCCGTCGCAGACCGGCCTCGAGACCGTGCTGGAGATGTTCCGCAGGTCCACCCTCGATCCGCGCCAGCAGGAGCACGCGTTCGAGACCTGTGCCCTGCCCGTCACCTACGACCTCGGCACGCCGGGAAGCGGGCGTTGCGAGGTGGGCGTGACGCCGAAGGCGGTCTTCTTCCAGAAGCGGCCCCTCGCCCGGGAACGCTTTCCGCTCCGCCCGAAGATCGTGCGACCCCTGCCCGGCAGACGCACGCTCTCGCCCGCCGCGGGGCGGAAGATGGTCGACCTGTTCCTCGCCGCCCTGTGCAGCCGCAACCTGGAAATCTACCCGCTGATGCACGCGAACCCCGCGGATGTGACGGTCGTGGAGTGCGGGCGGGGCATGCAGGTCGTCCTGGTCGGAGTGCAGCCGGAATTTCGATACGCGCTCGAATCCATGCTCTTCTTCGCGATCCAGAAGAACGGCGTGCCCATCGCCTACGGCCCCGCGACCATCTTCGCCGGATGCTGCGAGATGGGCATCAACCTCTTCCCCGAGTTTCGGGGCGGCGAGATCCGTTACATCTACGCGCAGTTCATGCGCACCCTCTATCACGTAGCGCACGTGCGGTACTTCTACGTCACGTCGTACGGAATGGGCGAAGGCAACCCGGAGGCGCTGCGCAGCGGTGCCTTCTGGTTCTACCGCAAGATGGGTTTCCGCGCGTCGGATCCCGATGTCGAAACGCTCGCCCGTGAAGAGGAGGCGATCATGCGCAGCCGGCCGCGCCACCGCTCGTCGCTGGCGACGCTGCGCGAGTTGTCGTACACCGACGCGTATTTCGACCTGTCCCGCGGCGCTTGCAGGCCACTCGACATGGGCTCGCTCGGACGCGCCGTGAGCCGCCACATCGCCGCGCGCTTCCGGGGCGACCGCGGGCGCGCCGAGCGTTCATGCGCGCGTGATCTCGTGCACCACCTGGAGATCGACGACTTCGGCGCGTGGGAACCGAACGAGAAGATCGCGCTGCAGCGGCTCGCGCCGCTCCTGTGCCTGTCCGCAGACATCGCGTCGTGGCCGGCGGCCGACAGGCGAAGACTCGCGCGCCTGCTCCGCGCCAAGGGCGCACGCAGCGAACTCGACTACACGGGCCGCGTGGCCCGACTGTCCCGTCTGGAGAAGATCCTCCGCGCACTGTCGAGTGGAAGGGGTTGACGCGGCGGCTGCGCAGGGCGGCGGGTCGACTGGCGACCCCGGAAGGATTCGAACCTTCGACCCACAGCTTAGAAGGCTGTTGCTCTATCCAACTGAGCTACGGGGTCGCCGCAAGGGCAATGATAACCACGCCGCCCGGGGGAACCAAGCCCCGTCTCGGGCAAGACGAAGCGGGCGGCCGCGCCCGCGACCGCCCGCCACGCAAGAAACCCGGGCGTCCCTACGCCTTCTTCTTCGAACCGATCGCCTTGCGGTAGAGCATCCAGGTCATGAAGAACAGGGCGGCCAGCGAGACCGACAACATGACGCCGTTGGACGCCCACGGCGCCATGAACGGCATCTCCAGGTGCGCGACCACGAGTCCGGCGATCACGATTCCCATGATCGCTTCACCGGCCACGAGTCCCGACGCAAAC
>CAZPUV010000130.1:0-7499 GCA_964589805.1 uncultured bacterium
TCTGCAATCTCGGTGGACTCCTGATTCCGCTCGGAGAACTCGCCGCACGGGTGCACGAACTCGACCCCGCCCGGGACGTGGTGGTGCACTGCCGCACGGGCGTGCGCTCGGCCCACGCCGTGGCGTTCCTGCAGGACGCGGGGTTCGAACGCGTGTGGAATCTCGCCGGCGGCATCCATGCCTGGTCCGACGAGATCGATTCCTCGATTGCGAAGTACTAGAACGGCCGGGACTCGGAGTCGGCCAGGAAGCAGAGGCGCTTGTCCAGGTCGACCTGCGACTCGTGCAGTGCGCGCTTGATCGTACGCGTGTACTCGCCGTCGGGCGCCCGTTCGGCCAGGTCGATGAGTTCCCGCCGGACGTCGTCGCCCTCCGTGCGGACGATCTCCACCAGCGGGCGATGGAGATAGCGCGTGTCCGTGTTCTGGCGCGTGACAACACCGATCTCTTCGCGATCCAGTTCCACGATCGTCCCCACCGGGTACAGGCCCATGGCCTGAACGAACACCTTGACGACGAACGGATCGAATATCGTTCCCGCATTCTGCAGGACGAAGTTCATTGCCCGGTCAGGCGTTATCGGTTCCTTCTGATAGGCCCGCCACGCCGTCATTGCGTCGTAGTAGTCCGCGACCGTTACGATACGGCTGAAGAGTCTCAGATCCCAGCCACCCGGCCGCTGGGGATACCCGTTGCTGTTCATCTGGGCGTGGTGCTGGATGGCGACGAACATCGATTCCACGGCTTCGCGCAGCGCGTTGACGCGCGACAACTCCTTGACACCGAAGAACGTGTGGTACTTCATCAATTCCCACTCGCGCGGCGTCAGCGGGGTGGTGGAGTTGAGGATCGTGGCCGGAACGTAGGTCTTCCCGATGTCGTGCATCAGCGCCGCCAGGCCCAGCCTCGCCACGTCGGCCTTCGGGAGCCGCATCCGGTCGCCGATGAGCATGGACAGGATGCAGACGTTGACGCAGTGCGCGAACGTGTAGGCATCGAAGTTCTTGATACTCGTGAGCCCCAGCAGCATCGATTCGTCGGTCTGGATGATGTCGACCATCTGCTGCGTGAGCCGCTTGGCCTTCCGAACCTGCAGAATCTGCTTCTGCTCGGCCGTCCGGAGCACGTTTCCCATCAACGCCACGGTGCGGAAGTAGACCCGGTTGCTCTCCTGACGGACGTCGGCCGTGCTTTGCACGTCGGCGAGACGGGTCTCGCGTTCGAGCCACCTCGTCAACGAGATCGACGCCACACCCGCGCCCTTGAGCCGATCCTCGATTTCGGCGCAGGCGTCTTCGCCCTCTTCCACCTTGAAGAACTCGGTCAGGAATGTGCTGATTTCGCCTTCCCCCGCCGAGGAATCGATCTCGATCGCTTCCACTTCGCGCTTCTTCATCTCGGTTATCCAGAACTCGAACGGACCGTAGTGCTGGGAATCGACCGCGATCCGGAACTCGTTGATGAGCAGCATGTCGTTCGAAACGCGGATGAAGACGCGTCCCTCGCGGTCGCATATGCGCCGGAGCGGCTGCATCACTTCGCCGAGCGCCCGCTGCGCGGCGCGATTGGCCGGATCGTAGAGACGCAGCGTGCGGCTGGCCGCGAACAGGTGGATGACGAGCGCCTCCCCCTCGACGCGCAGAAAGGCGCGGTCCTCCGCGGAACGCCCGTCGTCGTCCGTTGCCGACGATACCGTCGCGTTTCTGGCGCCGAAGTGCGTGCGGTCCTTGATCATCTGTCCGTCTCCCTCGAGGGGATCCGGCTTTCGGTGGCGAGCGCGGCGGAGAGCGTTTCGCTCGCACGCGCCGCGCGCAGGCGGACCGCTTCGGCCGTGTCCTCCGTGAGCCGGTTGAGAACGTCGAGCGCAGCCGGGAGTTTGATCCGCTCGAGCGCGCGGATGGCCAGAAGTTTGACGTCGATTCCCTTGCCGGCCCCGATGCGCTTGCGCCTTTCGATCATGGCGCGGATCTGAGCCACGGTGTGCACGTCCCCCACGCTCCCCAGCGTGCGAAAGAACGCTTCCTGTTCGTCGGCGGCGCGTTCGTTGAAGTCCTTCGCAAACGCAAGTTCCGATATCTTCTCGCGCACGCGTGGTACCGCGCGTCCCGTGAGCGCGTCGAGGACGCGCATGCGGATGCGCTTGTCCAGGTCGGCGAGCGATGCGATGAGCAGATCGACGGACTCGTCGTCGTCCTGCCCGGCGATCCACTCCAGCATCTCGAGCTTGACGCGCGGCTCGGGATAGAAGACGAGTTCCCGCAGGCGCGGCGAGAGCGGCAGATGCATGGACCTCGCGATATAGACGGCGTCTACGGCCACGGCCGGGTTGTCGATGTCGAAGCGCTCCAGCGCGGCGGTCATCTCATCGCCCGCGATTTCGATGAGCGCGTCGCAGACCTGGCGGTGCATGGAGTTCCCCGCGAGCCGGTGCAACGCCCGCGTCAGCGGTTCGATCGCGGCCTCGCCGATGGCCACCGCGTAGCGCAGGGCGGCGTCGGTATACGGTCCCGGACGTTCGATCTGTTCGAACATCCCGGCGAGGATGTTCCCGTTTGCGATGCGCGCCAGGAGCTTGCGTATGAAATCGCGCACGTTTCCGGGCAGGTCGGCCTCTCCGTCGAACTTGCGGAGGAAACCGGTCAGCCGGGCGAGTGTAGCCGGGTTCTTCTCCTCGGCCGCGTAGTCCACCAGGCGATCGACGATGGCCATGACATCGCGAACCGCCGTGGGATTGTCCGACAGCAGTGTGAACACGAAAATGGCTTCCACGAACGCGGCAACACCGTCGTCCGCTTTCTCGGTCTCGAACTCGCGCGCGTAGATCGCGGTCTCCTCTGGCGGAATGGCGAAGGTCGTGCGAAGCATGCGCTGGTAGAGCGCCTCCCGCTGCCGGTCGTCACCTTCCGGATTGTGCGACGCCAGAGTGCGTCGAAGGAAGGCGTCGATGGAACACAGTGCATCAGCCTTCCGGACGATCACTCGACCGCGATCCGCGAGGCTCGGCAGAAGCTCCGGGTGGTCGTCGTTCTCGTCTTGAGGTTTCTCGGCGCCGGCGGCGGCGGCGCCGTTCCCGTATTCGCCGGAGATATAGTCGTCCAGCACGCGATAGCTGATGTGCTCGAAGTCCGCGTTCCAGAAGCGGGTCACCACGTCGTCGGCGGTGTCACGATTGTGCAGTTCGCTGGCGAGGATGTCGACGAGCTGGTCCACTTCGGAAGCGATCGCCTGCTCCTGGATCGTCACCTCCCCGATGCCGTCCTTGAAGAGAATGAACGCAAGACTCTCCTCCCGTTTCGGGTTCTCATATACCACGCGATCGTTCCACCGGATCACGTACTGGTCGATCGTCAGAACCAGCTCGTCCTCGATCTCGAACATGCGCTTGAGAGCGGCGGTGAACTCGTCCCGGAACTGCTGCAGGCGCGGGTTGTTCTCCGCGTAGATCTTCCGTCCGTTGACGAGCTTCGTCAGGACCTTGAGGACCTGTTCCGCGATCGCGGCGTGCTCGGCCGGGGCGGCGTTCCCTTGACTTCTTTGCGTTCCTGTATCTTTCATGGCGAGAGGGGGCGTCCCCCTCGTGGAACCGAGCAATGGACGTGCCACCGGGGCAGGGCGCCGCAACTAGGCGAACCGGCCCGTTTCGTGCATAATGCCCCGGCGTCCGGGCGCCGGGCACGCGTCGTCAACCCATGATGAAACGTCAATATTCATACGTAGTTATATCCATTGTCGCCGCCGCGGCCATGTTCCTTGGCAGCCATCGGGCGGCCGGGGGGAAGTCCACCCCGGGCACAAGTCGCGACCTGACGATCACGGAAGTGCGACGGACCATGGACCGGGTGTTCAGCGCGCAGGTCCGGGCGAGCCTGGCCTGGACGGATTCGCTGGCGACGATCTGTGCGGGCGAGCCGCTGTATCACCTGCTGCGCGCGCGGCTCTACCGTGAACTGATCCCGGTCGATGACGAGCAGAAGGAGGAGTTGAAGCGGGAGGCGGCCCCTCTGTACGCGGAGCTGCAGCGGACCATCGAGGTTTGTGATGCGCGCATTTCCGCCGGCGATCCCGACCCCGCCCTCCGTCTCTACCGGGGGTGGGCCCGCATGCTGATGTCCCACGTACGCACGTACGAGAAGAGTTTCTGGTCGGCCGGTCGCGACGCCAAGAAGGGCAAGGATGACCTGGAATGGTATCTCACCCAGAAACCGAATGACCCCGTCGCTTCGAGCCTGATGGGCGCGTTCCTCTATTTCGCGGACACACTGCCGGCGGCGTACAAGTTCGTTTCTAAACTCCTGTTCCTCCCCTCCGGCGACCGCGATCGCGGACTGCGGATGATGGAGCTCTCCCGCGGCTGGAACAGTGTCATTGAGACCGACAACGCGCTGATTCTCTACTCGGTGTACCTGGGTTTCGAGGGCCGCTATGAGGACGGCCTCGAAGGGTTCGAACACCTGCGCCGGTTGTACCCCGACCACGCCACATTCGTCCGGCCGGCGGCCATCGTGTATCCGCTGCTGCCGCGCCGCGGTTCGGAGTTTGGCGACAGCCTGGACGCGACCGTCGCGCGCATCGGCCGGCTTCCGGAGGCGGAGCGCGACAGGGCGACTTATGCGCTCATCCGGTTCGAGCGCGCCTTCGCCGACCGCTACTACAATCCGGAGCGCGCCGTCGAGCGGTTCGAAGAGATCCTGCGTCGCGATCCACCGCACCCGGACTGGGTCACGGGGTTCTCGGCGTTCGAACTCGCCCGGCTGCTGGCGGCGCGTGGTGACCGCGAGCGGGCCCTGAACCTGTGGGGCCAGGCCCTGCGTGACGCACGTATCAACTACCTGCACGACGAGATCAAGTCGATGATGTCGGAGCTCGCGAAGACGCCCGACGCCACTGGCACGCCGGAACCGATCGACATCGTTGCGATCTACGGACGCAACGAAGAGGCGCGCCTCCTCGTGAGGAAGAAGCTCGAGTCGAAGAAGGATCCTTCCGTGGCCGACATGTTCTACCTGGGAGAGGCGTGGCTGATGTCCAACAATCCGCGCAAGGCCCTCGAGGCATACACCGGCGCGATAAACCCGACGGTCGCGCGCTGGGACGAAGGCTACCAGCTGATCGCGAGCACCCGGGCCGGAGAGATTCTGGGGAGCCAGGGACGTTACAAGTCGGCCGCAAAGCACTACGAGCGCGCGGTGAAATTCTGGCACCGCGAGTATCTCTACGACTGGGTGTTGGAGGGGCGCAAGCGCTACTTCGAGCGGCTCGACCGGGGCACGGAAACCACGCCGCCAACGCTGCTCTATTCCACCGGAAGGTGACGCCGGGCAACCGGGTCAGCGAGCCACGTTCTTCTTCACGATCCCCGCGTTGCGCCGCATACCCTCTGGCTTGCAGCGGCGGATCGCGCTCTCCCTGGTGTGCGCCCGGAATTCGTCGTCGCTGATCGCGGCGAGTTCGTCGAGCGTCATGTCCACGAGGGGACTGCGCTTCTCACGACTGAATACGAGCGACTCGACCGCCACGTGGTTGAACGGACACACGCTCTGGCACGTGTCGCAACCGTAGACATCCACGCCGATCTTCGACGCGAGGCCGGGCTCGATCTCGCCCCGCTTCTCGATCGTCAGGTACGAAATGCAGCGTCGCGCGTCCAGCACAAACGGGGTGTCGAGCGCACCGGTGGGACATGCATCGATGCAGCGCGTGCACTTGCCGCAGAGCGTCTCCAGAGGTTCATCGGGCTGGAGATCCAGCGTCGTCAACAGCTCTCCCAGGAAGATCCACGAGCCGTGCTCGGGAGAGATCACATTGGTGTTCTTCCCCAGCCACGCGATCCCGGCGCGCAGCGCGAGTGCGCGGTCGGAGACGGGTTTCGTGTCGCAGCACGCGAGCGTTTCTGTCCCGGGGAATTCTGCGCGCAGGCGCCGGTCGAGGTCGCCCAGCATCCGCTCCATGACGGCGTGGTAGTCCTCGCCGTGGACATAGATCGAGAAGCGTCCCCGGTGGTCCCGTCCGTCCATCGCACGTTGTTGGCGTTCCACGTCGTGGTAGTAGTTGAGTGCCACGCATATCGCGGAACGCGCGCCGGGCAACAACGTGGTTGCATCCTCCCGCAGCGGGCGGTGGCGCTCCAGATAGCCCATGTCGGCGTGCATCCCGGCGCCGAGCCAGGTGGCGAAGACCTCGCTGGTAAGGGGATCGGGTTCCAGCGAGGCGATACCCGCGAGCGAGAACCCGGCTTCGCGGGCAATCCGTCTGACCAGATCCTCGCGCGACGGAGCCATGCGGAAATTGCGTTCTTCAGCGACCCGCGCGGGGGGACCGTGACTGTGTGCGAGACCGCTGAGATGCGGCACTCGGAGATTTTTCGCGGCGTCGCTTGCGGCGCGTGGGGCGCGGCGGCTGCGGACGCTCATCGGAGGCGCTCTTCCTCTCCCGTTTCTCGGGTTCGCCCTGCCCGTCCTCCGCGTTGCGGAGTTCATCGTGGAACTTGCGGAGGGCATCGTCCACCCACCGGTGGATGGTATCCTTCTCGAAACCGCCCTTGCGCATCTGGCCGGCCCTGACCCCGGTCAGGACTTCGATACCCTCGTCGAGCGAGCGCACCGCGTAGATGTGGAACTTCCCCTTTGCGATGGCATCCGCCACATCCTCGCGCAGCATCAGTTCGGGGACATTCAGCGCAGGAATCATGACACCCTGCCTGCCGGTCAGCCCCCGGTGTTTGCACACGTCGTAGAATCCCTCGATCTTCTCGTTCACCCCGCCGATGGGCTGCACCTCTCCCTTCTGGTTCATCGAGCCGGTGACCGCGATGTCCTGCCGGAGTGGAACGTCGGCCAGGCTGGAGAGCAGCGCGTACATCTCCGTGCTCGAGGCGCTGTCGCCGTCGACGCTCGAATAGCCCTGTTCGAAGCACAGACTCGCCGAAACCGTGATGGGCTTGTCCTGCGCGTACATGCGCCGCAGGTACCCCTCCATGATGAGAACACCCTTGTTGTGGATGCGCCCGCTCATCTCGGCTTCGCGCTCGATGTTGATCACTCCCGCGCGCCCGACACCGGTCTCCGCGGTGATGCGGCTCGGCCTACCGAACACGTGGTCACCGAAGTCGTACACGGCGAGGCCGTTCACCTGTCCCACCCTGGCGCCAGTCGTGTCGATCAGGATGCGTCCGTCCTCGTAGAGCTCCTGGAGCCGGTCCTCCACCAGACTCACGCGGGCTCTCCGCTCCCGGATCGCCTGGTGTACGTGTTTCGCCCGCACGATCTTGGATCGTGACTTGCGCGCCCAGTGGACGGACTCCCGAACCACGTCGCCCACCTCGCTGAAACGCGTCGACAGGCGATTGCGCCGGCCCGCCAGGCGCACCCCTTCCTCGATCACGGCCGCCACCGCGTCCTTGTGGAACGGATCGAGATCCTCCAGGCGCGCGAGCACCTTGATGAACTGCGCGTATTTCTTCTGATTGGCCAGTGTGTTGGGCATTTCGTTGTCGAAGTCAG
>CAZPUV010000131.1:0-7466 GCA_964589805.1 uncultured bacterium
TATGCGGCGGTTCACAACGGCGGCCGGGGCGGCCCCGAGGCCAGCAGTGTGGGCGTGTGTCTCGACTGTCACTCCCCCCACGCCGGTCACGACAAGCTCCTGGTCCGGAAGTCCGTGAAGGAAACCTGTATGCAGTGCCACGACCGCGGCATGTTCACGAAGAAGTTCCAACACGCCGCGCTCGACGATGGCTGCGAGGCCTGCCACGACGTCCATGAGAACAAGATGGATAAACTCACCGGAGTCGCGGCGAACGACTTGTGCGGAGGATGCCACGACATCGCAAACATCCACGCGCACCCGGTAACGGGCAAGGTCGATCCGCGCAACGGCGAACAGCTCAAGTGCGTGAGCTGCCACGAGGTGCACTCAGCGGACCACGAGGCCCTGCTGCCGTTCGACAAGAAGCGCGACATCTGCGTGCAGTGCCACGCGACGGGGTCGTCGCCGAACTAGCCGGACGGTTTGTCGGTGTTTCCGGGAAGACGGGCCCGGGCGGAAACAGGACGTCCCGCCCGGGCCCGTTGTGTGAAAGAGTGAGTTAGCTGGAGAGCGGCGGCCAGACCTGCTCGCCGGTCTCGGCGTCGATGATGCGCACCGCCTGCACCGGACAGTTCTTCGCCACCCACAGCAGGTTCTCGGGCCACTTCGTGTTCTCGTTCACGACGACCGGCTTGTCCTCGTCGTCGTACTCGAACACATCCGGCGCCTTGTCCCAGCACAGCTTGTCGGACACGCACGCGTCACGGTCGATGAGAATGTGGTATCTGGGCTCGGGCTTCGTCATGTTATTCCCTCCTGGAACGGTTCCCTCCAGTAGACTCGCTTACTTCCCGGCTCGATTCATTCCCGGCGGTCATCACCGCGCGCCGCTGCGCCAGGATCCTCGCACCCGCCACACGAGCCGCCCCTTCCGCAGTGCGCGCACGAGAGCACGTCCTCTCCTGTGCCGATGGCCGGATCGCTCCTGCGCTTGAGACCCTGCACCGCGATCCACGCGATCACGAGCCCCGCTGTTCCACCGGCCGCGACGAGAAGATCGTGCAGCATCCTATCGCCCCATTCCCGCGAAGCCCATGAAGGCCATGGACAGGACGCCGGCGATCATGAGCGTCAGTGCCGCGCCCTTGACCACGGACGAAACATCGGCGAGCTCGAGCCGCTCCCGGATGCCCGACATGATCAGCAGCGCGATCGTGAATCCCGCTCCGGCGCCGAACGCGAAGAACAGCGCCTGGACGAAGCTGTACTCGCGGTTGGTCTGGAAGAGTGCGACCCCCAGCACCGCGCAGTTGGTCGTGATCAGCGGGAGGAAGATCCCGAGCGCGCGGAACAGGGCCGGGCTGAACTTCTTGATGAACATCTCGACCAGCTGCACCGCCGAGGCGATGACGACGATGTACGAGATCAGATGCAGGTATGGAGCGTCGATGGCGAGCAACGCCCGGTGGATGCCGAAGGCGCACAGCGAACTCACGAGCATGACGAACATGACCGCGACGCCCATGCGCACCGCCGTATCGGTCTTCGACGACACGCCGAGGAACGGGCATATGCCGAGGAACAGACTCAACACGAAGTTGTTGATCAGGCACGCATCGATGAATATCTGCAGCGGTGTGGCGGTGTTCATGCCCTCGCCGCCTTTCGCTCCCGCATCCAGTTGAACAGGAGCAGCCAGCCGCCCAGCACGAAGAAGGCGCCGCCCGGCAGCACCATGATCGTCCACGGCTCGAATTCGGGCCCCATCACCCGCAAACCCGCGAAGGTCCCGTTCCCGAGAACTTCACGCACGGCTCCCAGCGAGAAGCACGCGATCGTGAAGCCGAGCCCGACACCCAGCCCGTCGAGCATGGACCGGCCGACCGGATTCTTGGACGCGTACGCCTCGGCGCGGCCGAGGATCATGCAGTTGACCACGATCAGGGAGATGAACGCGCCCAGCGCCTTGTATATATCGAGGCTGATGGCCTGGATGAGGTAATCGACGACGGTGACGAACGTCGCAATGATGAGGATGAACGACGCGATTCGGATTTCGCTGGGGATCCTCTTCCGCACGAGCGATACGATCGTGCTCGACATTACGAGCACGAACGTCGAGGCGAGTCCCATTGCGATCCCGTTGACGACCGAGTTCGTCACGGCCAGCACCGGGCACATCCCGAGAAGCATGACGAAGACCGGGTTCTCCTTCCAGAGACCCTTGAGGAAGACGTCCGCGCTGGACGGCTCCGGGGTTCCCCTGACGGCGTCGCTCATCCTCCGGTCCTTTCGAGCGTGCTGGCATTCTTCATGATGACGGGCACCGTGCGCCCGGTGCTGACACGCAGTATATCCGCGATGGTACGCGAAGAGATCGTGGCACCCGTGATCGACTCGACCTGCCACGGTTCGGTCTTCTCGCGCGGCTTGACGAGTACCACCGGGTTGGCAATCCCGTCTCCGGATGCGTCCACGACCACGGCGAGCGAATCGAAGTTGGCGCGGAACACCGGGTCGGTTTCGATCTTGGTGCCGAGCCCCGGTGTTTCGCGGCTCTCGAGGACCTTCATCCCCACGACCGCCCGCTTGTCCGGCGCGAAACCGTAGATCACCTTGACGATGTCGGCGAAGCCCTGGCCGCTGGCTTCGATGGCGACGCCCACCAGACGGTTTCCGTCGTCGTAGCCGGCGTAGTAGCGCGGGCCGGCCGCGGTCTGGTCGGCCGGCACGAGCCGCCCGTCCTTCTCCGCGAACACGGCCTTGCTGGTTGCTCCGGGGATGACTTCGAACACGGCTTTCTCGAGGGCGCGGGCCCGGTTCCTCTCGATCCTGGGCAGCGTCAGCTGGAACGCCGCCACGATCAGGGAGCCGCACACCAGTCCCAGCGTCCCCATGGTGACGATCATCTTCGCACCGCTCGCGCCCTGCGCGACCGGCGGCGCGCCGGCGGCGCCGACCTCATGCGCCATGGGCGTGCCTCCGGGTTCCATAGGTGCGCGGCTGCGTGACGCGGTCGATGAGCGGTGTCAACCCGTTCATCAGGAGAATGGCGTACATGACGCCCTCCGGAAGACCGCTGAACTGCCGGATCAGCACCACCAGCACGCCGACCCCCGCCGCGAAGAGCCAGCATCCGCGAGGGGTCACCGGTGACGTCACCGGGTCCGTCGCCATGAAGATCGCGCCGAGCATCAGGCCGCCCGACAGGATGTGGAACGTGCCGTCCGGGTAGGCGCCGTTGACGGCGCGCAGGATGGATGCCGTCGCGAAGGCGGCCGCGAATATCCCGACCGGTATCCGCCAGTTGAGGAACTTCCGGTACGCGAGATACGCCCCGCCCAGGAGCAGCATGACGGCGGACGTCTCTCCGATCGAACCGGCCGTCGATCCGAAGAGCAGGTCGCCGAGGGGTGTTGCCGCCGCGTCGAACTTCATTCTGGCGAGCGGCGTTGCCGTGGTGATCGCGTCCACGTCGGCCTGGAGGAACGGAAGCGCGAGGTTGCTCGACTGGAGGCCGAACAACCCGCCGGCGCCGCGATGGACCGTCCACGTGGTGAGGGCGACGGGAAAGCACGCCTGCAGGAACGCGCGGCCGACGAGCGACGGGTTGAAGATGTTGTGCCCGAGACCGCCGAAGACGAGTTTGCCGAATATGATCGCGATGGCACCGCCCAGGAACGCCATCCACAGCGGAATCGACGGGGGGAGCGTCAGAGCCAGCAGGATGCCGGTGACGGCGGCGCTGCCGTCGCGAATGGTGCTCTCGCTAAAGGGGCGCCGTCCCTTGAACACCCACTCGGTCAACACGCAGCCCGCGACCGTCGCGAGCACGATCACGATCGCGCCGAGTCCGAAGAACCACGTCGCGGCCGCCAGGGCCGGTGCGAGGCTGTAGATCACGTGGCGCATGATCAACGGCGTATCCACCGGTCGCTTGAGGAACGGTGACGTGGCGAGAATCAGATGCGGGGGGCGCGCGGACATCAGGCGTTCGCCTTTGCCTTCGCTGCTTCCTGGCGCTCCTTCTCCTGGTTGCGCGCGTCCTCTTCCCGGAGCAGGGCCTTGGCCACGCGGAAGCGCTGGACCAGCGGGATGTTCGAGGGGCACACGTAGGAACACGAGCCGCATTCCATGCAGTCGAGCAGGTGCAGGTTGCGCATCTGGTCGTGGTGGCCGGAACGCGCGAGCTGGCCGAGGAGACTCGGGTTCAGGAAGACGGGACACGCGTCGAGGCAGCTCGAGCAGCGGATGCACGCGTATTCCTTCCTGACCGCCGCCTCCGCGTGGGTCAGGCACAGAATACCCGACGTCCCCTTGAGAATCGGGACGTCCATGTGGTACTGCGCGCTTCCCATCATGGGGCCGCCGAAGAGGATCTGGTTGGTGTCCTCGGTGACGCCGCCGCAGTAGGCCAGCACGTCGGAGAGCTTCGTGCCGAGGGGGATCAGGAGCGTCGACGGGTTGCGCACGCCGGGGCCGCTCACCGTCACGACGCGTTCGATGAGTGGCTGCCCGAATCCGAAGAAATCACCCATGGCCGCGACCGTGCCGACGTTGTTCACGACGACCTGCACGTCGATGGGGAGCCGTCCGCTCGGCACCTCGCGCGACAGGACGGCGGTGATGAGCATCTTCTCCGCGCCCTGCGGGTACTTGGTCTCGAGCGGGACGACCTCGCAGTGCAGGTCGGGCGGGAGCTTGTCGCGCAGAACGCGGATGGCGTCCATCTTGTTGTTCTCGATGCCGAAGAACGACTTCCCGGCGCCGAGCGCTTTCATGGTGATCCGGATGCCGAGGATGATCGAATCCGCGGACTCGAGCATGATGCGGTGGTCGGTGGTCAGGTACGGCTCGCACTCCGCGCCGTTGATGAGCACCCACTCCACGCGCTTTCCCTCGGGCACCGACAGTTTCACGTGGGTGGGAAACGCCGCACCCCCGAGACCCACGAACCCGCCGGCCTGGATCATCTTTACCAGGCTGTCGCGGGACGGCGACTGCCAGTCGTGCGGCGCGTCGTCGTGGAGAGCCTGCGGCGAGTCCGGATCGACCTGGATGACGATGGCCTCGCTCATGTTGCCCGCGGGATGGCGGCGCTTCTCGATCGCCTTGACGCGGCCGGTGGCCGACGCGTGGAGCGGTACGGAGACGAAACCGCTCGCCTCGGCGACGAGTTGTCCGCGAAACACGCGGTCGCCGGTCTTCACGACGGGCTTCGAGGGCGCGCCGAGGTGCTGGCGCAGATGGAGCACGACCTCTTCCGGGAAGGGCATGCGCTCGATCGGCCGATCCTCGGTCTGTTCCTTGAACGTCCCGGGATGGACGCCGTGACGAAACGTCTTCGATCCGTGCAGCCGGTCGATCATTCCTTCTCCTCGCCGGCGTTTCGCTCCCGCGCCACGAATTCCCGCAGCGATCGCTTGAAGAACGAATCGCCACTCCCGTATCCGCTCAGGCGCAGGAGGTTCTCGACCAGCGCCCGGTGGGCGTCGGGGGACGTCGGAGGGGACGCCGCCGGCGCGGTGGTCTCCGCCGGCGTCTCCGCCCGGCCGCGCACCGCCGGCGCCGCGGCCGGTGTCGCTCCGCGGAGATCCCGCCAGGAACGCAGCGCGTCTTCCACGATGCGCGTCATTTCACGGGACACAAGGGCGATTGCATGCCTGCCGTTCCGGTCGCGGACGTCGATGTACGGCTGGATGCCCTCGCGCGCCCCGTCGCCGAGTGCCAGGAAGTCGGAGAGACGCTTCATCCGGTCTCCGCGGTGTCCCTTCGACATCACGCGGAAGTGACTCCGAAACCGCGCCTGGCCGACCGCCCAGTCCGCGACGGTCAGCGTCACGTCGATCGACGACTCGGTGCCCGACGGTTCGGTGATGTTGAGCGCCGCGGAGGTCCAGTCGTTCTCGGCGTCGGGATTACCGAAGAGGGAACGCACGCCGCCGGTCGCATCCGGTTGCGTCACGAAAACAGGCACGGCGCGCGTGCGAACGGCGAGTCGCGCGAGTTCGGCCGTCCGGTCGGGTGCGACACCGGAAACGACCGGATCGGGCGCGTACACGCGGAAGAGCGCCGGTCCGCCGTTCGGAAGCGAATCGGAAACGGCCTGCATCAGATGCCCGGGTTCGCCGATGGAGGTCTGAGCCACGAACCGGCCGCCGGCGCCGAGCATGCGCATGGTCGTGGGGAGGCGTCCGGACGAGGGCCCGGTCGCGATCCCGTCACCGTCGAGGACCACGACCGTCACGGGCAGTCCGCCGGCGAGGGTGTTCCACGCCTTCTCGACGTTCATCGCTTCGGGGCGCGTGAAGACGAGCACGCGCGGAATCAGCCGCCGTTCCTCCGCGGTCAGGTCATGCCACGAGATCTCCGCCGGCGGGTCGGCCGCGTCGCGAAGCGCGTCTTCGGCACGGCGGCAGGCCGTCAATTCGAGCGCCACCTGTCGTGACAACCCCTCGCTCACCGCGGCTGCCATCGTCATGGCGTCGCCGGCCCGCTGCGTCGCCCACGGCTGGGGATGCGGATTGTACGGGTAGATCCCGCTCCAGAACACCCCGGGGCGCGAATCGACGGCGAGCACCATGCACGCGCGGCCCGACTGGTAGCTCCGGTGCTGCTCCTTGAGGTCGCGGAGCAGCTGCGAGAGTCGTGCGAGCAGGGTTGCGTCGACGGTGCGTCCGCCGTCACCGTTTCCGAGAACATCCATCAGCGCCGCGGGCGTGATTTCACCGCTGTCCAGGCGCTGCAGTCTGCGGGAGAATTCCTCGAAGTCGTTCACCCGGAAGCCTTCCTGGATCTTCCCCTGGATCCGGTCTTCGATCCTGCCGATCAGTGCCGAGAGACGCTCGGCGTGTGCGTCGAACCGCGGCCGTACCTCGGATTCGATGGTGGCTGTCACCAGATGGACCGCCGTTCGCGCACCGTTGCCGGGGAACGACCCGTCGCCGCCCACGAGCGAGTGATAGACATCGCGGTCGAGCAGCCGGTTCATGTTGGTGGCCGGGTCGGCCGCCGAAACGAGCGACGCGATGGCGCCGGCGTCCGCGCGCGGGAGCTGCATGAGGAAATCCCACGCGCTGCGGGCGGAGGCGACGACCGCCGGTGTCTGGTCGGTCCATTCGATCGCGTCCTCGGGACATTCGACCACGCAGATGCCGCACGCCGTGCAGCTCAGCGGATTGAGGGCGATGGAAAGGAGCCGCCCCGTCCCCGCGCTCGCCGACTCGTGCGCGGAGAAGAAGGCATCGGTTACCGCGACCGGGAAGCCGCCGATCGTCTCCGAGAGCCGGTCGAACTCCGCGCGCGCCGTCACGAGTTTGTCGCCGTCCAGACCGGCCTTGTCGACGAGGCTCTCGAACGCGTCCGACAGCACCTGGGAGAGCGTCTCGTAGGGGTGCGGAGCCTTCCTCGCGGCGGCCCGCGCCGCGAATTTCCCGAGGTTTTCGGCGAGCCGCTTCATCTGCACGAGCGGCGTGCCCGCCCGC
>CAZPUV010000132.1:0-7432 GCA_964589805.1 uncultured bacterium
CGACATCGCCGGTGAGCATCGCCAGCGACGGGTTGTCGCTCCTCGGATCCGCGCCGAACAGATACGAGCGCGCGATTTCCTGGAGCGCGGCGACGGTCACTTTATCAATGCGCACCGCGCGCCGCAACGGATTTTGCTTCAGCCGGTCGACGAACGCCTGCGTCCCCGCCACGATGCCGGCCTGCACGCCCCCGAGGAGCTTGTCGCCGCTCATGGTGACTGCGTCCACGCCGGTGGCGAGCGCGGCGGCAACGTCCGCATCCGCACCCAGCCCCGCACCCGCAAAGTCGAACAGGGCACCGCTGCCCATGTCGTAGACCAGGTGACAGGCGCGGCTCTTCGCCACGGCCGCGAGTTCCGGAAGCGACGCCTCGTGCGCGAAGCCTTCGATCTCGTAGTTGCTCTTGTGCACCTTGAGCAGCAGGTCCCCCGCGCGCGCGGCGTGCTCGTAGTCGGCGGCGTACGTACGGTTGGTGGTGCCGATCTCGACGACCTCCGCGGCGGCGTGACGGAGGATCTCGGGCAGCCGGAAACTGCCACCGATCTCCACGAGCTCACCGCGCGAAACGATCACGCGTCCCGGCGGCGAGAACGACGACGCCACCAGATACACGGCCGCGGCGTTGTTGTTGACCACCATCGCCGCCTCGGCACCGCTCGCCCAGCACAGCAGGCGCTCCAGCGTCTCGCCCCGGCGCGATCGCTCGCCGCTCTCCAGGTCGACTTCCAGGCTCACGTAGCCCCGCATCGCGCGCAGCGCCGCCTGCGCGGCGCGCTCGCCGAGCGGGGCGCGGCCCAGGTTGGTGTGCAGGACCACGCCGGTCCCGTTCAACACCCCCTTGAGCCCGCCCTGGCGCAACGACGCGCAGTGTTCCGCGGCGCGCGCGGCGGCCCACTCGGCGAGGGCCGGGCGGTCGGGGCCTTCGGGCGCGTCCGGTGCGCCGGCGCGGAGCTGGTCCAGCAGCGAGCGCACGAGCCGCGTCCACGGGAATCTCGGATGCTCCGCCCGCAGGCGGGCGAGCGCCGGATGCGAAAGCACGTCGTCCACGGGCGGGATGGCGCGCAGGAACTCGGGTGTGCGGGAACGGGCCATGGGATGTCGCGCGTGGCCCCGGACCGGGGGAACCGCGCCTCAACCCATTATGCAACAATTCCTTGATGGACCGCAGCCTTTCTGTTAGGCATGCCACCATGACGCGTTTCGCCCCCGGCGTTTGCTGTCTGGTCCTGGCCGTGGCGCTGGGCGCGTGCGGGGGCCCGCGCCGCCCGACGGAGCGCGGTTTCGACCGCCTCTATAAAGGACTGGCCGACCCGTTCCCCCGCGTCACCCCGACCACCCTCGCCGGCTTCCGCATCCTGATCGACCCGGGGCACGGCGGGAGCTTTCGCGGCACGGTGGGCAGGGACAGCCTGGAAGAGTCGCGCGTCAACCTGGGCGTCTCACTCTACCTGTGGGGTCTGCTGCGCGACGCCGGCGCCGACGTCCACCTGACGCGCACCTCCGACCGCGACTTTCTCACCGCCGCAGATTCGACCCTCGTGTTCGACCTGCAGGCGCGCGTGAACGCCGTGGACTCGCTGCGACCGGATCTCTTCGTATCGATCCATCACAACGCGCAGCCGGACCGCGACCCGGCCTACAACCGCATCGAGACCTACTACAAGGCCGGTGATCCGGCCTCGCTGGATCTCGCCTTCGCGATCCACCGGCACCTGATGCGCAACCTGGGAATCGGGGCGGGCGAGGTGCGCCAGGGCAACTACTACATCCTGCGCAACGCGGGCGTTCCCGCCGTGCTCGGCGAGTCGAGCTACCTCACCCATCCGCCGGTGGAGGAGAAGCTGCGGCTGTCACGCGCGCAGGAGCTGGAGGCGGAGGCGTACTTCCTCGGCATCGTCGACTACTGTCGGCGGGGCATACCGCGCGTGACATCGATCACGCCGGCCGATTCGCTGCGCCAGGATGTCCCTGCGGTGGTGTGCGAGTTCGAGGATCACGGCGGGCTCGGCATCGACCCGGACGGCGTCACCATGTCGATCAACGGCGAACCCGCGCGAGCGCGCCTGTCCGCCGATGGCAGGCGTGCGGTGTACGATCTTCCCTGGGACGCGCCCAACGGCGCCTACGAGGTGGCCGTGACGGCCCGCAATCTCCGAGGCAACACCAGTCCCGTGGCGCGCGTGCGCTTCGCGCTCGCCCACCCTGCGGCGATGGCGGCCATCAACACCGAGCCGGCAAGCCTGCCGCGCAGCGGCGGCACCGTGCGGGTGCGCGCGCGGATGCTCGACGGCCGCGGGCTGCCCGTCGCCGACGGAACGCCGGTGACGCTCACCAGTTCACTCGGCGGGTCCCCGCGCGGCGGGATCATCGAGCGCGGCTCGGTGGAATTCGCCCTCCCGGTGCCGCCCGGCGTCACGCGCGACGCGAAGATCACCGTGACGTGTCAGGGACGGAGTTTCGACGCGAGCGTGCCCGCGGGCCGCGACGCCGGTGGACGCTGGCGCTCGGTGGTGATTCGCGGCCACGGCGGCACGATCGCCGACGCGCGCATCGTCGCCGGCGATTCCACGCTGGCCGGTCCATCGCCGTCCGGGGTGTACGGCTACCCCGCCGGTCGCGCGGCCGTCGTGCGCGCGCCGGGCCATCGTCCGGCCGAACTCTCGGACGCCACGCCGGACACGCTCCGGCTCGAAGCCTGGTTCGGCGGGGCACTCGTGGGAAAGCGATTCGTGCTCGATCCCCAGGGCGGACCACCCGCGACGGCGGGCGTGGGACCCATGGGCCTCGCGGCATCCCACGTGAATCTGCGCATGTCGTCCTACCTCGAGGGGTTCCTGCGTGCCGCCGGAGCGCAGGTCTTGACGACGCGCACGTCGGAGGAGGTGCGTCTGCCGGAAGACATCGCCCGCATGACGAATCGTTTTCGCGCCGATCGCTACATCGAGCTCCGGCACCCCGCGCTTCCGCCGGAGAGCACGCTCGCCGTGCGCGCATATTTCTTCCCCGGCAGCCAGACCGGCCGGGCCATGGCGAGGGACGTGGGCGTCACGCTCGCCGAACAACTCGGGGTTGCATTCTCCGGGCCGCGGGCCACCGTCACCTATCCGCTGCAGCAGACCGCATGCCCGGCCGTCGTCGTCGCGGCGCCCTCGATTTCGAAGGTCGAGGAGGAACTCCGGCTCGACTCGTCCGCCTATCTGCGCCGGCAGGCGTACGCCGTGTTCACGGGGATCCTCCGGCACTTCGGCGCAGCGGACCGCGCGCGCCTGACGGTGGTCGTACAATCGGCGCCGGGCGCGGACTGGATGGTGACACTCGACGACACGTGGACCCTGATGACCGGATCCGACGGCAGCGTGACCTTCGACACCGTTCCCGCGGGCGAGCACCGGATCACGGTGCGCCGGGGTTCCGTGATCGCCCGCCAGGAGATCGTCACCGCGAACGCCGACGCGCGCATCACCGTGGTCGCGGCGCCTTGAGCCGCGGGCGTACCGGCCCGCCGCATTGACCCGCCCGGCATCCGGAACCTATGTTTCCATCGGGGACGATCCGCAGCAAGGAGACCGCATGCCCGGCCGCTCCTGGGACAACGAGACTTCATACCGCCGACGAATCGCCGGCATCATCCCGCTGGTGCTGGTGCTCATCGCGGTCCTCCTGTTCGTGACGCGGCGCATGACGCCGGTGGAACTCTACCGCTATGTCGGGTGGCGCGGCGAACTCCAGTTGATGCCCGAGATAACGATTGTCCCCGACGAACCCGCGCCCGACGCGCCGCCGCCCGAGGGCGGATCGCCCGCCGAGGAAACCATCATCCTCGACCTCGCGGACCACGGTGGTGAATTCGAGGTCAACCCACCCCGAATCGAACCGCGCGAGGAGCGCGAAGCCCCGCTCCTCGAGGACTTCCCGACCACCCCCTCCGAACTCTCGCCCGAGAGCAAAGCCGTCTCCTACTCGGACCGCTACGTCCTCGTGAAGATGGTCAAACCGAAGTACCCGCCCCTGGAACTCGCGCAGGGCATCGAGGGGAACGTGACCGTCGAACTGCTGGTCAATGAGAAGGGACTCGTGGACCACGCCAGCGTGATCGGAGCGCTGGGGCCGGTGTCGTTCCAGGACTCGGCGCTCGACGCCGCGCGCCAGTTCGTCTTCCAGCCCCCCACGGACGAGCGCGGCAGGCCCACGACGATATGGGTGAAGTTCCTGGTGAAGTTTCGCGTGTACGGGTGAGAGGTCAGCGCCTGAACGCCTCGGCGCGCCCGTCGCGGACCCGCACCAGCGGCACCCCGGCGGCGCGCGCCATGCGTTGCTGCGCGTCGCCCCGCAGGAGTCGCTGGAGTTCCGCACGGACATCCTCGCGCGACGACGCACCCGCGGCGATCGCGTCGAGCACGGCCTTCATGCCGTAATAGCCGGCCACCGAGACGGGACTCGCCTCCTCTGCCCCCGCCGTCGCCAGCCGCCGTCGCAACATCTCGTCGACCACCGGGTTCCCGCCGTGGTGTGAATCCGCCGCGAACAGCGCGCCTTCGAGTTCGTTGCGCGCGAGTCTCATGAGTTTCTCGGAGTTCCACTGGCTCGTGCCGAGCAGTTGCACGTGCAGATCGACGAATCGCGCCTGCGGCAGGATCTGCAGCAGCTCCTCGACCCCACCGGCGACGAACAACGCATCCGGAACGGCGTCGCGGATGCGTTCGAGCTGGGCCCGGAACTCGGTCGAGCCGTCCTCGAAGTACTCGGCGATCAGGACCTGCCTGCCCATGCGCTGGATTTCCTGCGCGAAGAAGTCCGCTACTTCGCGTCGTTCGCCGCGCACGGGCGCGAGCACGGCGAAGCGTGACAGTCCCAGCCCCTCCGTCGCCGCCGACGCGACCGCCGTGGCCTCCACCGTGGCGGCGGTGCGGGTCTGGAAGATCCAGGGCCCGATCTCGACGATCTCGTCGGAGGGCACGACGGGCGACACGATGGGTGTGCGCCACGCGTTGGCTTCGATGGCTCCGGATATGGCGGCGAGCGTGAACACGTCCCCCACGAGGGCGAGCACGCCTTCTTCCGCACAGAGGCGCCTCACCGCCTTCACCGCGCCGACCGCACCCCCCCGCGAATCGCCGACCACCAGCGAGATGCGCCGATCGTGGCTTTCGTTGTACTCATCGACGGCGAGCCTCGCGCCGTGCTCGAACAGACGCCCGTACAGCACCGCCGATCCCGTCTGCGGAAGCAGCAGCCCGACGCGATCCGGATTGACCCGCGAAACCGGGGCCGGGGGCGGCGCCTGCCGCCGCTCCGCCGCCAGTTCCATGAGCCTCCTCGCGTCGGCGTGCGCCTCTCCGTTCGGCAGCGTGTCCAGGTAATCCCCCACCAGTTCGTAGCAGGCGTCGTAGTCCCCGCGCGCGTACGCGAGGCGCGCGCGCTTGAGGGCCGCCTGGCGGGCCATCGCTGAATCGGGGAAACGTTTCGCGAGCGCGTCCAGTTCGGTCCGGCCCAGCCGGTCGTCCGCGAGGGTCATGAGACGCCGCGATGCGTCCTCGCGCTCGGCCGCTTCGGCGGGCGTGCGCATGAACTCGAGCAGTGCCTCGGCCTCTCGCACCGGGTCGTCGAGAGCCGCGTATCCCGCCGCCACCGCGCGCAGCGCGCGGGGTCGCAGCGGACTCAGGGGAAAGTCGGCGGCAAGCGCCTGGTAGTACGCAACACCCTCGGCCGGCCGGCCACGCGCGTCCGCGACCACGCCCGCCAGCCAGAGGGCCTCGTCGCGTCGCTCGTAACGCGGGTATCCGTTGATCAGTTCCGCGGCCGCGGCGGCCGCGGCTTCCAGCTGGCCCGCGCGCTGGGATTCGGAGAGCGCGGCGAACAGCTCACCCGCGCGTTCCTGCTCGGCGGGACCGTACGCGCCCACCCCGGGGCGACCCAGCTGGGCGCACGCCATGAGCGCCATCATGGCTACGGCCGGGAGGATGGACAGAGAACGCATCAGAAGTCGCCCGGGTCGAGGTCCTTGAGATAGCGGCGGATCTCGTCGTCGGGATCGCCTTCCGGTCCCGGTGCGGTGCCGGACTCGAGCGAGCGCTTGTGGGCCGCGAATACGTCGCGCGCCACGTAGATGGGCGCGTCGAAGCGCAGCGCCAGCGCCACCGAATCGCTCGGGCGCGCGTCTACGACGATGACCTCGGTGCCGCGCTGTAGGTAGAGCTTGGCGAAGAACGTGTTGTTGCTGAGATCCGTTACCGCGACCTTCGACAGCGTCGCGCCCAGGCCTTCGATCGCCAGCTTCAGGAGGTCGTGGGTCAGCGGGCGTTCGAACTTCTCCCCGCCCATGGACAACTGGATCGCCACACCCTCGGCGTGGCCGATCCAGATGGGCAGCACTTCGTCGCCCTCGCTGCTCTTGAGCAGCACCACCGGGTTGTCCCGCTGATCCCGGGCCATCCCGTTCACGGTCACGAGCACGAACTGCTTCTCGCCCGGCGCCAAAACCAGCCCCCGTCTCAGTGCGACTTGTCGTTGATCTGGCGGTTCAGATCGTCAAGATCCTGGAACTTCGGCAACGGCTTGTCCAGATTCTCCATCATCCATCGGGCGTTCTCCGCCATCTCGGAATCCGGGTACTTCTGGGTCAGCATGAAGAACGCTTTCTCCGCCGATATGACGTCCTTCAATTCCTCGGCGTACACGAAACCGATCATGAACATCGCCTGCGGCGCGTGTTCGTCATCGGGGAACTTGTCCACGATCTCCTGGAATGCGTTGATGCGCTGCTGGGGATCCGCGCTGTCCTGTGCGAACTTGAACAGTTCTTCCGGACCCCGCTGCATGCGCTCGTACGACTCCTGCATGAAGTTGCGCGTCTTGTACCTGCCCTGCACTTCGGCGAAATGGGTGGCCCTGGTCGACTCCAACTTGTCCCGCGCCAACTGTACCGCGATCTCCTCTTTCGTATCCTCGAACGGACGCAGCTCCGCGGGTACGCGGCTGTTCACGCGCACGAGCGAGTAGCCCTGCTCCCACTCGATGGGGCCGTACACCTTGCCGACTTCCATGAGTTCCACCGCGTCGGTGAACGCCTGTGACAGGCCAACGCCGCGAATGTACCCGCCC
Source organism: uncultured bacterium (assembly GCA_964589805.1). GTDB lineage: Bacteria > Krumholzibacteriota > Krumholzibacteriia > WVZY01 > JAKEHA01 > JAKEHA01. The sequence continues at coordinate 7,103 of CAZPUV010000132.1, forward strand.
GGGTTGAAGTAGCCCAGGTCGCCGCCGTCTTCCTTGGTGATGGGATCCTCCGAGTAGAGGTGGGCCATGGTGGTCATCTTCTCACCGCCATCCACGATGCGCCGCTTGAGGTCCTCGAGCTTCTCCTTGCTCTTGGAGAACACGTGCTGGGCGCGGATGGTCGCCATGGTGGTGAACTGCTCGGGCCGGGCGTCATAGTAGGCGCGCAATTCCTCATCGGTCGGACGCGCCTTCGAATCCACGAACTGGTTCAGGTATGCGGTGACGAGAATCGTGCGCGTCGCCTGCTCGATCTGATCGTGCACGTCTCCCTGTTCGTCGAGTTTCAGC
>CAZPUV010000133.1:0-7400 GCA_964589805.1 uncultured bacterium
ACGCACGTTCGACTTCCCGCTCATCGGTCCGATCTCGATGATCTGCTCCAGGCCGACCTCGTCCGCGGGCACACCGCTGTAGATCCGGTTGGCGAGCCACGCGTCTCCCTTGCGGTACGCCTTGACGATCGCGTCGGCATGAACACCCGTCTGGGTGCGGAACGCGTCGCGCCCGAGAACGGGGTAGTTGTCCGGCACGGTCACACGGCACGCCTCCGAGACCTTGCGCGCGTAGGCGGGCAGTTTCGCCAGGTCCTGGTCGAAGGCTCCCATGAGCTTGAAGTTCACCATCAGCGCGTCCAGGGGGGTATTGCCGACGCGTTCGCCGATGCCAAGCATCGATCCGTGGATGCGGTCCGCGCCCGCGTGGTATGCGGCGATGGAGTTGGCGACGGCGAGATCGCGGTCGCGATGACCGTGCCAGTCGACGCCGATGTTCTTCCCCGAGCGCGTGACCAGAGAGCGGATGAACCCGACCACGGCCTCCGCGCCCGCGGGGGTCGCGTGACCCACCGTGTCGGAAATGCACACGCGCTCGACGTTCATGTCGATGGCGAGCTGGTAGAGACGCTCCAGTGTCTCGGGACGCGAGCGGGTGGTGTCCTCGGTGACGTACATCACCGGCACCTCGTTCCGGTGCGCGAAGTCGATGGCGGTTTCACTCACCTGGAGGAGTTTGTCCACCGTCCAGTCCTCCGCGATCTGGCGGATCGGGCTCGAGAAGATGAACAGCGCGGCCTGGACCTTGATTCCGGTCTTCTGCTGGATCTCGACGACCGGTTCGATGTCGTTGCGATGCGTCCGCGCCGCGCAGTACGGGTAGATCCGGAGGCGTGCCCGTGCGATCTCCCCCGCGATGGCGAGCACGTCGCTGAACGCCTGGGGGCCGGCCGCGGGGAGGCCGATGGCGGCTGAATACACGCCGAGGTCCTCCATATAGTGGAGGATCTCGAGCTTGTCCGCGATCGCCGGGTTGAACACGGAGGGGGACTGCAGCCCGTCCCGAAGCGTCTCGTCGTTGAGTTTGAGCGGATACGGGGGCGCCGGCGGGCGCGGATTCCAGTCGTGAATGATTCTGCTTTCGTTCGGCGCGCTCATGTCATCGGTCACGGCGCCCACGCTACCAGAACCGGACGCGCGCTTCAATAGAGGTAAACGCACTCTTCCCCCCGCCGCTCGCCGCCGATATGATCGGGGCATGGCGTGGCTGGACGGACGCAGTTCCTCCCGGCAGAACGGGCTCGACCGCGAGATGCGGCGTGCCGCGGCGCACCTTCGCCGGTGCGACGCGGTACTGGCGGACCTAGTCGAAGAGCACGGCCCCTGTGATCTCCACGCGACCACAAACGCCTTCCAGGTGATGCTCGAGACCATCGTCTCGCAGCAGTTGAGCACGCACGCGGCTCGCTCGATCTACGCGCGCCTCGCCGCGGCGATGGGCGGTGGTCGCCCGCGACCCCGGGATCTGCTTTCGTTGGCGCCCCGGACGCTGATCGCATGCGGGCTTTCACGCTCGAAGGCGGTGTATGTTCGCAATGTCGCCGAGGTATTCGAGAGGGACAGGATCAGCCTGCGAAGCTTCGCTGCGAAGAGCGATCGCGACGTCATCGAGAGACTGACGTCCATAAAGGGAGTCGGCGACTGGTCGGCGCACATGTTCCTGATCTTTGCTCTCAACCGACTCGACGTGTTTCCGGTGGGGGATCTCGGCCTGCGCAAGGCGATGATGGCGCGCTACGGTCTTCGTCGCGATGCACGTCCGGCGCGGCTGGAGAAGATCGCGGACGCGTGGCGTCCCTACCGCACGGTCGGGACGCTCTACATGTGGCGCGGCTATGACGGGGTCTAGCCGGCGGGCGTTGCGCCGCCGGCCGGGAATGCACGACTGATCACGGGCTCGAACGGAGGCGGACATGGCTTTGAAAGCGGGACTGGTTCTGAGCGGGGGCGGGGCGCGCGGTTATGCGCACATCGGTGTGCTGCGCTCGATCGAGAAACGCGGCATACAGGTGGATGCGATTGCAGGCTGTTCGATGGGCGGCATCATCGGCGCGCTGCACGCCGCGGGATTCGAGGCGGACAAGATCCGGGATCTCTTCGAAGGTCTCGACCTGATCGGGCTGCTGGATCGCAGCGGAATGGGAGGCCTCATCGGCGGAAAGGGTGTTACGCGCCACCTGGAGAAGCACCTGCCGCAGTCATTCGAGGATCTCGAAATCCCGCTCGCGGTAACGGCGGTGGACGTTCAACGCGGGCGTCTCGTGGTGCTGAACCGTGGCAAGCTGATGCCCGCGCTGCGCGCAACCAGCGCGCTGCCGGGAATATTCGCAGCCGTCAGACACGCCGGCCGGGTGCTCATCGACGGTGGCCTTCTGAACAACCTCCCGGTGGATGTCATCCGCACCATGACGTTCGCACCCGTCGTTGCGGTGGACGCGAGCGCTCCCGCGGACCGGCAGATCGTGTTCGAGGACGAGCGCTCGCTGTGGGAGAAGGTCAGAACACCGCTGATGCGCGGGAGGCGCCCTCTGATCTTCGAGATGCTCATGAAGTCGATCGACATCCCGCAGGCGCCGCTCACGTCCATGCGGCTGTCGCTGAACCCGCCCGAGGTTCTCATCCGACCGGGGCTCAGCCCCGACTTCAAGATCGAGGACTACACCCGGCTCGACGAAGCCGTCGAGGTGGGGTTCGAGGCGGCGGAGGCGAAGTTCACGGCCACCGAGCAGGTCCTGCGCGAGTCGCAGTAGGCGTTCGAGCTCATCTGGATCCGCGCAGCATCTCTTCTCTCACGCGACGGAACTCGCTCTTCTCGTTCCATTCCACGCTCCGATCGGTCGACGCGATCGCGTATCCCACCCGGTACAGCGCCTCCATGTCCTCGGCCGCGCCGGAAAGGTCCCACTCGTCGGCGTAGTGGTCCTGCGGCTTGTGATACCGTCTCGCCACGTATTCGCGACGGCGCTCCATCCCCCAGCCGGGGGGGCGGTCACGGAACTCGACGCCGCTGTCCGCGTACAGGGCGGGAACGCCCTTCTTCGCGAAGGGGAAGTGGTCGGAGCGGTAGTAGTAGCCCTTCTCGGGCTCGCTGTCCGGCTGAATGCGTCGGTCGAACGGCGCGATGGCGTCGGCGAGGATCTGGTCCAGGTCTGACTGCCCGAATCCCACCACCACCATGTCGGTGGTGCGCCCCCAGATGTTGAGGCCGTCGATGTTGATCTCTGCGATGGACTTCTCCAGGGGGTAAAGAGGATGCGCGGCGTAGTGCGTCGCACCGAGCAGCCCGCTCTCCTCGCCGGTCGTGAGGATGAACAGAACGCTGCGCCTGAGCGATTGACGGTGGCCGGCGAAGGCGCGCGCGATCTCGAGAACCCCCGCGACACCGGACGCGTTGTCGAGCGCGCCGTTGTAGATGGAGTCGCCGTCGGCGGGCTTGCCGACGCCGAGGTGATCCCAGTGGGCGGTGTAGATGACGAACTCGTCACGCAGCGCGGGGTCGGCGCCTTCCACCCTTGCCACCACATTGCGCGACTCGATTGTCCGCGACCTGCTCTCGATGTGCGTCGTGCCGGTGAGACCCAGCGAAAAGGCCTCGAACCCGTCCCTCGCCGCCGCGGCCTTCTCGTCGTCGAGATTGCGCCCCGCGAAGGCGAACAGATCCCTCGCCGCCGCTTCGGTGATCCACGACTCGAACGCACAGCGGGATGCGCCCGCGTCCGGACGCACGACGTCGAACTGCTCGCCCGACCAGCTGTTCTCGACCACTTCCCAGGGGTAGCCGGCGTCCTCGGTATTGTGGACGAGGATCGCCCCCGCCGCGCCCCGGGCCGCCGCCTCCTCGAACTTGTAGGTCCAGCGACCGTAGTACGTCATCGCCTTTCCGCCGAAGCGTGACTCGTCGGGAAGCGGCGGATCGTTCACCAGCATGACGACCACCTTGCCGCGCACGTCCGCCGACCGGTAGTCGTTCCATCCATACTCGGGCGCGTCCACACCGTACCCCACGAACACGAGGTCGGTGTCTTTCACCGTCGCGCTCCCGGTCTGCCGGAGCGTCCAGCCCATGAAGTCGCGGCCGTGTGCATAGCGCTTCTCGGAGCCATCGGCCCGGCGCACGACGAGCGCGGGCGCATTGAAGATCGTGAAGCCGTACATCGGGACCTTCTGCGTGTAGGTGCCGTCCGGATTCCCCGGCGCGCATCCCGCCTCCTGGAACTGTCCGGTCAGGTACGCCACGGAGAGTTCCTCGCCCGGCGTGCCCGGCCCGCGGCCGCCCAGCTCGTCGGAGGCGAGGTAGCGTACGTGATCGCGCATGCGCTTTTCCGAAATCGCCGAATCCTTGGCGGCCGTGGCGCCGAGAGCTGCTGCGACGGCCACTGCGGCGCCGATGCGGACATACGGGGTCTTCAACGGGGGTCTCCTTGTTTCAAGTGAACTCAGCCGGTCAACTGCACGCGCATGCGGCGCGCGGCGAGCGGCATCATGATACACGCCATGGTGAGCAGGACCACGACGTTCCAGACGGGAAACGGCGCGGATGTTCCCAGAGCCGTCATCTCGCCCATCGCGTCCATGGCCTGACCGGTCGGGAAGACGAGTGCCAGCTTGCGCATCGTGTCGGGGACCATCTCCAGAGGCCACCAGCAACCACCGAGCGCCGCCATCACCAGGGAAACCATGATGCCGACGGCTTCCGCCTTCTCCGGCGAACGAAACATCGACGCGAGCAGCATTCCCAGCGAGACGGCCGCCAGCATGTACGCGCCGAGCAGCGACGCGAGCTGCACGCCGTCCGCTTGCAGACGCACGCCCAGGATCAGCGATCCCACGCCGAGAATGATCGCCACCTGCAGCGCACCCCACAGCAGCCGCGCGACGATCTGCGCCAGGAGGATGTCGCGCGTGTGCGTGGGGCTCATCGTGATGCGTCGCGTCTTGCCGGTTTTCAGATCATCCACCCACAGGCCGAGGAAGAACGTCGTCAGCTGGAACATGATGAACATCACCAGCATGGCGGGAAGCGTGTGCTCGGCTCCCGATGGGATCTTCGGCGCGGCCCCGAGGGTCTCGACGCGCAACGCCAGCGGTTCCACCGAAACCGCCGCCAGCGCCGAACCACCGTCTCGTTCGGCGGCTTCGATTGCGGTCCTGCGAAAGGCAATCTTGTACATTGCGTTGCGAACACGTGCACTCACGTTCTGCACGCGCAGGTCGCTGGCCTCGCCCTTGTGAACGCGGACCACCACGTTACCGTCGCCGCCCAGCGCCGCGAGCAGACTGTCGGGAAGCTCGATTCGAACCGCGTCTTTCGTGGCCACGGAGTCCACCGCGAGACCCTGCTCGACCAGCATGCCGCCCATGATCTCGGCGACGGCGGGCGGGTTGACGCCCCGGTCGATCGCCACGTGCGTTGCGCGTTGTCCGGACGATCCACCGCCGAACATCGAACCGAAGATCCACGCCATGGCGATGGGAGCGATCAGGGACCAGATCACCGACCCGCGGTCCTTCACCGCGAGCGTGAGCTCCAGTTTCGCGATCGTCCACCAGACGGGCCGCATCAGTTGAATCTCCGGCGTGCGGCGATCAACCCGGCCACGAAGAAACCCGCGCTGGAGAGGACGAAGAGCGGAACCGAAATCGGAATCTCCCGGCCGGTGAGGCTCCGCGTCAGCGCCAGGTTCGCCGCGCCCGTCGGAATCCACTTTGCGAAGGCCTGGAAGCCGGGAGAGGTGAATTCGGCGGGGAAGAAACCGCCGCCGAGGATCGTGAGGAAGATCATCACGAGCGAGCTGATGGCCCCCACGGCGCGCGGCGAATCGGTGAGAGAGAAGATGATGCCGTTGATCCCCGCGATGAACAGGGCCAGCGCGGCCACGACGAGGTTGGCCGTGAACAGCCCCTGCGGAGGGATGCGCCAGATGATACCGCCCAGCACGCCGGCCACGATACCAACGGCATATGCGAAGGAAGCGGTGTACAGGCGCTGTTCGAAGGCGACTCGCCAGGGGGAGACCGGAGCGGTGATGAAACGATGGGTGATGCGGTTGCGCCGGTCGATCAGAAACGCGTGTTCCAGATGCAGCGAGACGGTCAGGAGTCCGAACATCACCAGACCGGGGAAGAAGAGCGCGGCCATGTTGAAGTCTTCTTCCTTTTCTCCCTCTTCGTCGATGACGGTGATGTCGACCCGGCCCAGGGCGTCGAGACCGGTCAACCCCTGGCCGGCCTGCTGGAACTGCTGCGCGATGGCCCCGAGGTCTCCGGCGCCGGGTGACCAGCCCGAATCCACGAGCGCGCCCATCGCCATCATCGGTCCCGCCAGCTGACCGAGGAGCCCGTTTCCCACGGTGATGAGAACGGCGGTTACTCCTTCCGCGATCTGGGGGCCGATGGAGTGTCTCGGATTGCGGAGCAGCCGCAGCGTATCGGGCTCCGTGCGCAGGAGCCGCTCTCCGAAGCCGGGCGGAATGACGAGAGCAGCCGAAGCGTCGCCTTCTTCGAACAGTTTCTCCACCGCCGCGATGTCGGCCGCTTCGACGACGCGTATCATGCCGCCCGCCGGTCCCTGGTTGAACGCGCCCGGGACCAGACGGCTCACGAGCGTGCTGTCCTCGTCGACGATGGCGTGGCCGATGCGGGGTGTGCCGCCGTCGCCGCCGAAGACGAGCTGGTAGATACCCATGAACACGAAGGGAACCGCGAGCCAGAGGACGATCGCCCCCGGTTTCCGGAACGTGCGTTGCCAGTACATGCGGAAGAAGTGCACGGCTCCGTTCTACTTCCGTTCCACGATGGTTCCCGCTTCGCCCGCGACGATGCGCTCTATCTCTTCCAGCGATCCGATCGCGGCGCGCTTGCCCGTCTCTTCGACGAACGCGATGGCGGCTTCGACCTTCGGCCCCATTGAACCCGATCCGAAGCGATAGGTTCGAAGTTCGTCCGGCGTCGTGTGGCGGATGAGGCGGTGGTTCGCCGTGCCCCAGTCGGCGAATACGCCGGCGACGTCCGTCGCCATCACCAGCAGGTCCGCGCCGACTTCCCGTGCCAGCACCGCACTGGCCCGGTCCTTGTCGATGACCACTTCGGCGCCCATGAGGGTTTCACCACGGTACATCGTGGGGATTCCTCCTCCGCCCGCGCAGATCACGATGGTGTTCTTCTCGAGCAGCCACTTGATGGGGCGGATTTCGAATATGCGTTTCGGCAGCGGGGACGGCACCACACGCCGCCAGCCCGGTCCGTCCTCGGCGACGTTCCAGCCGCGCTCGGCGGCGAGGCGCTTCGCCTCTTCTTCCGTGTACATCGGGCCGATCGGCTTGCTGGGATCCTGGAACGCCGGGTCGGCCGGGTCCACCTCGACCATGGTGAGCATGGTGGCGAAGGGCCGTTCGAACGGC
>CAZPUV010000134.1:0-7393 GCA_964589805.1 uncultured bacterium
GAGATCAGACCCGCTCTGACGCTGCGCGGCGGCGGCGCGCCGGCCGCCGCCGCGCTGGCGGCGGCCGCCGCGGTGACGATGGGCGCAACACCCGCCCAGGCGTGTGCCGGGCTGGAGGCGATCGGGGCGGTGCCGGGCCGTTTCGAGGCCCTCGGGGGCGGCGATCGCCCGGTGGTCGTCATCGACTACGCGCACACGCCCGACGGTTTCGAGCGTGTTCTCGACACGTGCCGGGGGCTGAAACCGCGCCGGCTGGTGACCGTGTTCGGCTGCGGCGGCGACCGCGACCGCGCGAAGCGCCCCGTGATGGGCGGCATCGCGGAGCGCTTCAGCGACCGATGCTACCTGACCACGGACAACCCGCGGTCGGAGCGCGTGGAGGCGATCGTCGACGACGTGCTCGCCGGCATGAAGAATCGCGCGAAGGCGGTCGTGGAACTCGACCGTGCGCAGGCCATCGTGCGCGCCGTCGGTGAGAGCGGTCCGGGCGATCTCATCGTGCTGCTGGGAAAGGGCCACGAAGAGTACCAGATCATCGGCGCGGAGAAGATCCCGTACAGCGAGCGCGCGCAGGCGGAGGAGGCACTGGCGCGATGGAGTGCACGGTGACGATCCGGACCCTCGAGTGGGTGCGTGACGCGCTCGATGCCGCCGGGGAACTCGTCGGCGCTGAGCCGGGTCGAGACGGCGCGGGCCGGGCCTGGTCGGGTGCCGTCATAGACAGTCGCGGCGAGTGCTCCGGCCGGTTGTTCTTTGCGCTGCGGGGCGAGCGTACGGACGGACACCGATTCGCGCTGCACGCCTGCCGCGAGGGAAGTCCGGCTGCGATCGTCTCGGACGCTGCGGTGGCGTCCGATCTGCGCGGCGCCGGGGCGGCCCACTTTCTGGTCCGCGACACCGCACGCGCGTTGCAGGAACTTGCCCGGGCCTACCGGTGCCAGCTGACGGCGCGCGTGGTCGCGATAACCGGCAGCAGCGGAAAGACCACGACCAAGGAGCATGTCCGCGCCGTTCTGAAGACCAAGTTCCGGACCCACGCCAACGTGGGGAACTTCAACAGTCTGATCGGGGTGCCGGTGACGATTCTCGAGGCCGACGAGCACTGCGATTACCTCGTGAGCGAGGTCGGCGCGAACCACGTTGGCGAGATCGAGTTTCTCCGCGACATCCTGAAACCCGACATCGCCGTGATCACCAACATCGGGGACGCCCACGTGGGTTACTTCGGTTCGCGCGACGCGATCGCACGCGAGAAGGGATCGCTTCTCGCACACCTGACCGGAAGCGGTCACGCGGTGATACCGCGCGACGACGACTATTTCGAGAAGCTGAACGCCATCGTGCAGGGAAAGGTGTCCAGCTTCGGCCGCTCGCCAGGGGCGGACTTCAGGCTCGCGAACGTCGAGTTCGAGAACGGGCTCCTTTCGTTCACCGTGAACGGGGAGCCCGTGAGCCTGTCGGCCGTTGGCGACTACAACGCCATGAACGCGTGCGCCGCCTTCGCCGTGGGAGACATCTGCGGCGTGGAACCGGCTCGTCAGCGGCAGGCGTTCTTGTCCGTGCGGCCCATGCCCGGGCGCGGGAAGATCCACTCCGTGTCCGGTGTCACGATCATCGACGAGTCGTACAACGCGAGTCCCGCGAGCATGAACAGGTCGCTCGCCATGCTCGCCGGGATGCGCGCCGGGCGGCGCATCGCGGTCCTGGGGGACATGAAGGAACTGGGTGAGTCATCCGCCGCCGGGCACCGCGGCGTCGGTGGGGAAATAGCCCGGCTGGCGCTGGACCGCGCCTACTGGCTGGGCGGGGATGGAGGGGTGGTGCGCGAAGGTGCCACGTCGGTGAAGCCGGGCGCGGATCTCATCCTCTTCACGGACGTGACGGAGATGGTGGCCGCGGTTGCGGCCGATGCGCGCGACGGAGACGTGATTCTCGTCAAGGCGTCGCGCGCCTGCAGACTCGACGAGTTCGTCACCGGACTCATCGACGCGCTGGCGGCGAGGAACTGAACCGGGGGAATCGGCGGATGCTCTATCACCTGCTCTACCCGCTCCACACCGAGATCTCGGTGTTCAACGTCTTCCGCTACATCACGTTCCGGTCTGCGTATGCCATGGTGACCGCGCTTCTCATCAGCTTCGTCGTGGGTCCGGCGGTGATCCGGATGCTGCGCCGGACCCAGATGTTCCAGGTGATCCGCGAGGAAGGGCCGCAGACGCATCAGGCCAAGGCCGGCACGCCCACCATGGGGGGGCTGCTCATCCTGATGGCCATCCTCGTTCCGGCTCTTCTGTGGTGCAACCTCGCCAATCGTTACGTTCAGATCGCACTCATCACGACGGTGTGGACGGGCCTGCTGGGCTTCTTCGACGACTACCTGCGCGTGGTCAAGCGCCGCCCCAAGGGCCTGGTGGGCCGCTACAAACTGATCGGACAGATGAGCCTCGGGCTGGCCCTGGGAGCATTCCTGTACTGGAACCCGGTGGCGCGCGACGCTGGGGCCCTGACGAGCATCCCCTTCGCGAAGGGGCTGTTCATCAACTTCGGCGTCTTCTTCATCCTGCTGGTTGCTCTCGTGATCACCGCGACGAGCAACGCGGTGAATCTGGCCGACGGCATCGATGGCCTCGCCATCGGCCTGTCCGCGTTCTGCTTCTTCGCCTTCGCCGGGCTCGCGTACGTGAGCGGACACCGCGTCTTCTCCGACTACCTGAACATCATGTACCTGGACGGAAGCGGCGAACTGGCCGTGTATTGCATGGCGGCGGTAGGGGCGTCGCTCGGTTTCCTGTGGTACAACGCACACCCCGCGGAGGTGTTCATGGGCGACACCGGCTCGCTGTCCCTGGGGGGCACGCTGGGTGTGATCGCGGTGCTGCTCAAACGCGAACTGCTGCTGGTCGTCATCGGAGGGCTGTTCGTGGCCGAGGCGCTGAGCGTGATGCTCCAGGTTGCATCATTCAAGCTGACGCGGAAACGGATCTTCAAGATGGCGCCGTTGCACCATCATTTCGAGCTGTCTGGATGGCACGAGAACAAGGTCGTCGTTCGGTTCTGGATCGCGGGCGCGCTGCTCGCGCTCCTGAGCCTGAGCACGCTCAAGCTGCAGTAGGAGCCATGAAGCGCTTCGAGGACTATCACACGTTCATGGTGCTCGGTCTGGCACGCAGCGGGATCGCGATCAGCGGCCTGCTGGCGTCCCGCGGTCACTCGGTGAGCGTGTGCGACGACGACCCCGCGGCGACGGCGCGCTTTGCGGATTCCGGGGTCGCGCGGAAATCCGGAGAGCGCGTCACCGTGGTGCGTCCGGACGAGGCTGCAGCTGCCGTCGCCGGCTTCGATTGCCTCGTCGTCAGCCCCGGTGTTCCGCTCGAGCACGCTGTCATCGCGGCGGCGCGCTCGCGCGCCGTGCCCGTCATCGGGGAAATCGAGGCAGCGTACCACTACACGAAGGCGCGAATCGTGGGCGTGACGGGGACGAACGGCAAGTCGACGACGGTTGGCATCGTGGGCGAGATTCTCACCACCGCGGGGGTGGGCGCGGTCGTGGCCGGAAACGTCGGTACGCCGCTGGCGGACGTGCTCATGGAGCGCGATCCCGCCGCACTCGTGCTCGAGCTTTCCAGCTTCCAGCTCGACACCATCGACGAATTCCGCGTCGACGTCGCCGTGCTGCTCAACGTGACGCCGGATCATCTGGACCGCTACGAGAACTCCTTCGAGAAGTACAAGGCCTCGAAGGCCCGTATTCTCAACCGTGCGGGCGAGCGCACGTGGTTCGTCTACAACGCGGACGATCCGACCGCGGTGGAGATCGCCGCGGGTCATCGCGGGCCGGCGATCCCCTTCAGTTCGCAGCGCGAACTCGAACGGGGGATCTTCTTCGACGGGCGGTCGATCGTGCGCGCCTGGGAGGGGAAGCGCGAGGCGGTCGTCCCGCGCGGCGAGTTCGCCCCGGTCGGCGTGCACAACCTCGAGAATGCGATGGCCGCCATCGGTTCGGTCATTCCCTTCGGTGTTCCGCTCGACGCGATCCGCGTGGCACTGCGCACCTACCGCCCGCTGTCACACCGGATGGAGCTGGTGCGGGTGGTCGACGGCGTGGCGTACGTCAACGACTCCAAGGCCACCAACGTGGACGCAACACTCAAGAGCCTGATGAGCGTCGACGGTCCCGTGGTGGTGATCCTCGGTGGCCGCGACAAGGGAGGCGACTTCACCGCGCTGATCCCGCAACTCGGGCGGGTCAAGCGCGCGGTCCTGATCGGCGAGGCGCGCGGGGCCATTCGTGCGACCCTGGCGGGGAGCTGCCCGATGACCGACGCGAACGACATGCGCGACGCGGTTGCGACCGCGCGGGGCGCAACCGAGCCGGGCGACACCGTGCTGCTCGCACCGGCGTGCGCGAGCTTCGACATGTTCAGGAACTACCAGGACCGTGGCGAGGTGTTCCGCGCATGCGTGAACGCACTCCAGGAGCAGAGATGATGCCGGACCAGCCGAACACCGCCACCAGCGCGCAATCCCCGGGACAGCAGATGCTCCGGATGGCAATCGATACGCGCATTCTGGTGATCACCCTCTTCCTGATGGCGATGGGCGTCAGTCTGGTGCTGTCATCGAGCTCATTCTTCGCGGGTGGGAAATTCGGCGACGAGTTCGCGCTCATGCGCAATCACGCCACGCGCTGCCTCGTGGCCGCCATCGTCCTCCTGCTGGCCGCGCGCGTGGACTACCGCGTATATCGCAGGGCGGCCCCGATGATCCTGCTGGGCGGGCTCGTGTTGATGGCCGGGGTCTTCCTGTTCGGCGTGACGCTCCGCAATTCACAGCGCACGATCATCCTGCCGTTGATCAAGACAGCGCTGCAGCCGTCGGAGATCGCGCGCACCGCACTCGTGTTCTTCCTTGCCTACTGGATGACCCGGAGCGGCGCCGACATCACGAACTTCCGCCGCGGGTTCCTGCCCGCCGCCGCCGCAATCGCCGTTGTGGTCGGACTCTCCGCGGCCATGCCCAACTTCGGAACGGCCGCCGCCACCGCGCTCATTTCCGTGATCATCCTCTTCATCGGCGGCGCGCGTCTCCGGCACATCGGCGCCTTCGCCGGCGGAGGTGCACTGCTGGCCGCGTTCGCCATCGTCCGTTATCCGTACGTGCGCGAGCGTGTCATGGCGTTCCTCGGCCGCGGCGAGGTCCCCGCGGCGGCGAACTGGCAGGTGGATCAGTCGCTCATCGCGCTGGGATCCGGGGGGATCTTCGGGGTTGGATTCGGCCACAGCGAACAGAAGCTGAACTGGCTGCCCGACGCGTACACGGATTTCATCTTCTCGATCATGGGTGAAGAGGGGGGGCTGCTGTTCACGCTGATCGTCAGCGGGGCCTTCCTCGCGCTCACGCTGCGCGCGTTCAAGATATCGCACGCCTGCAGCGACCGGTTCGGCCAGATGCTCGGTGCGGGTATCGCCGCGTCCGTGTTCGTCTATGCGATCCTCAACATGTACGTTGTGACGGGACTGTTTCCGGTCACCGGTCTGCCGCTTCCATTCCTGAGCTACGGAGGATCGGCGCTGGTGGTGAACGCGTTCTCGGTGGGTGTGTTGTTGAATCTTTCGCGGCGGCGCATGTCACCGCGGCGGGCCAGCGCGGTGCGGTGGACGGCATGCGCGCCATTGAGTTCGAAATGAGCGAGACGTTGCGCATAATTGTCGCGGGCGGCGGTACCGGCGGACACGTGTATCCGGGAATCGCGATCGTCGAACGCCTGCAGGAGCGGGCGCAGACCGAGTCGCTCTTCGTCGGCGCGCGCGGCGGCGTGGAGGAAGGCATCCTCTCCCGCGCCGGCTTCTCCCACGAACTTCTGCCGGGGTACGGCCTGCGACAGGCGTCGCTCGCCCGGCGCCTGATGTCCCCGGCCGTGCTCGCCGCGGGTGTGGCGCGCAGCCTGTCGATCATCGGGTCGTTTCGTCCCGACGTGGTGCTGGGAACGGGCGGTTACGCGAGTGCGGCGATCGTCATCGCGGCGATTCTGAGCCGCCGTCCGCGCGTTCTGCAGGAACAGAACAGCGTCGCCGGACTCGTCAACCGGCGGCTGGCGCGTTTCGCGGACCTCATTCTGCTCGCGTACGAGAACTCGGTGACATCGCTGCCCCGGGGTGTCCCCGCGCGCGTGGTGGGAAACCCCATCCGGCGGCTGGCCCGTGCGACGCGGGAGGATGCGGCGGCGCGTTTCTCCCTGGATCCGGCGCGTCGAACCATCCTCGTGGTGGGGGGGAGCCGGGGCGCGCGCTCGCTCAACATGGCCGGGGCGGATGCGGCCGCCCGCATCGCGGACTCAAACGACGTCCAGTTCGTGATGCTGGTCGGGCGGAGCGACCGTCACGAAGTGGAGCGACGAACGGCTGCGGTGTCGCGACGCGTGCGCGTGCTCGACTACCTGGACGAGATGCAGTACGCGTACGCGCTCGCCGATCTGGCGGTGGCGCGCTCGGGCGCGTCGTCCGTCTTCGAGCTGGCCGCCGCCGGCGTGCCCGCAATCCTGGTGCCCTATCCGTGGGCGGCAGACGCCCACCAGGAAGGCAACGCCGAGCCGCTGGTGCGCTCGGGCGGCGCGCGACTCGTCCCGGACGCGGGGCTGAACGGAGAGGGGCTCGCCCGGGAGATCGGTGCGTTGCTGGAGGACGCCAGGACGCTGTCCGCGATGTCGCAGGCCATGAGGTCCTGGGCCAGGCCCGACGCGGCGGACCACGCCGCCGAGGCGATCCTCGACCTGTGTAAAAAAAAAGAGCCCGTGAGGCTCGCGGCATGAGGGGAAACAACTGACGTGGTCTTCCTGGGACGCACAAAGCGCGTGCACTTCGTCGGTGTCGGCGGCATCGGCATGAGCGGTATCGCCGAAGTGCTTCTCAACCTCGGCTTCGAGGTGAGCGGTTCGGACCTCAAGGCATCCGAACTGACGGCACGACTGCAGGAGATGGGCGCGGCGATCTGGGCGGGGCACGACGGCGGGCACGTGGCCGGTGCGGACGTCGTCGTGTACTCGAGCGCGGTCACCCACGACAATCCCGAACTCGTGGAGGCGCGCCGCCAGGCCATCCCCACCATTCCGCGCGGGGAGATGCTCGCCGAGCTCATGCGCCTCAAGTACGCCATCACGGTTGCGGGCGCGCACGGAAAGACGTCGACGACGTCGCTGGTGGCGTCGGTGCTGGCGCAGGGCGGTCTCGATCCGACGGTCATCGTCGGCGGCAAGGTGCGCGCGTTGTCGAGCAACGCACGTCTCGGCGGAAGCCGCTACGTGGTGGGCGAAGCCGACGAGAGTGATGGGCAGTTCGTCAATCTGCCGTCGTCCGTGGCGGTGATCACCAACATCGATCTCGAGCACATGGACTTC
>CAZPUV010000135.1:0-6799 GCA_964589805.1 uncultured bacterium
GCCGATCGCGTATGCACCGATCACCAGCGCCACGCTGGCCGCGAGGACACCCGCCACGCGGCTGTTCGTGATCTCGATCGTGCGCCGCCGCTTCGCGAGGAACCCGCGTTCACGCATCGCCCCGACGACACGTCCTTCCAGCCCCGCAGGCGGAGTGCGTTCGCGGGGAAGGTTCTTCAGTGCTTCCTTTTCTTCCGGCGTCAGTTCGTCTGTCATGTCTGTTCTCCTTCTCCCGACATCATTGCGCGAAGCCGCCTGCGCGCGTTCGAGAGATGCGTCTTGGACGTTCCCTCCGGGATGTCGAGATGTTCGGCGATTTCGCGGTGCTTCATTCCTTCCACGTCGTGCAGGACCAGTACCATGCGCAGGTCATCGGGAAGCCTGCCGATCAGGCGGTCGAGGTCGATGCGCGTCTCGTGCGGAGCGGAAGCCACCGCGATGTCGGGCACGACGTCGACCGCCGTTTCTCGCGATCGGCCGTATCTGCGGATCCGGTCGCGCACGCGGTTGAGCCCGATCCCGGTCAGCCAGGTGGAAAACGACGAGTTCCACTCGAAACGACCGAGGTTCTCGAACGCGCGAATCCAGACTTCCTGCACGACGTCCTCCGCCTCACGATCGTCACGCGACAGCAGGCGTGCCACCAGCATGAACAACCGCGGCGTGTGGCGGCGATAGAGCTCGCGGAAGGCCGGCTCGTCCTTGTACCGAAGAACGGCGTCGACCAGCTCGCGGTCGGTCGCGCGGCTGTCATGTGGCGCGCTCATCTCGGGCATTGAGTCGCTCCGAATCACGAAAAAGATTGAATTGAAGGAAGTCGAGGTATGATCGCATACCCCGACACGACCGGCGAACACTCTAACTACTTGCGGATATTGCGTCTGGGGTGTCCGGCCGCGCCGGGGCATTTCCGGGTGGATCCGCGGGTGACTTTGTTCGGATCGGGGAGAAGGAAACCACAGCGGAGCGGAAGAGGGACGATCCTCCCGGTCACCGTTCAGGCAACTCGAGCACCCGCAGCGAGTCTCCGACGATCTCCAGCACCGCGGCTTCGCCCCCGTAGTGCGCGGACATCCCGACATCGATGCACCACACCCGTCCGTCGCAGAACGAGCGAATGCCGTCCTCCTGGATCGTGTGCCCGACGATCATCCGCTTCGCCGACAGTGCTTCGAGAACCTGTTGTAGCGTCGCGCAGTCCGCTTCATCCGGGTCATCCGAGTAGTTCCGGGTCCATATGAGGCTGCCTCGCGCGAGGACAACCTCGGGCCGGGGCCCCTCGCCCTCGAGCCATGCCCTCACCTCGGCGTTGGAACGCTCGAGTCCGTACGCGACGTGCTCCGGGAGGACGCCGCCATGGACGAAGACGTTGTCGCCGACGATGAGGACGACGTTTCGCCGGGCCAGAAGACGGGCGTACGGGCCGCCCGGACGAAACGCCGCGATTCGCGCCCGCAGGGAATCGGCGTGGCCGGCGAGACCGGGGTCGGCGCGGTCGTAGTCCACGGCGTCGCGGAAATCGGCGAAGCCGCCCGGCGTCACATAACGCAGGTCGAGTGCGGCATTCATGAGTTCGTGGTTTCCGTTCAGGGCGTGAACCGCGCCGCCGGCTTCGGCCGCTTCCGTCGCGAGCCGTGCGAACAGGTCGAGGATGGCCTGCTCGTCGTCGCCTCGATCGAGCTGGTCACCGGTCTGGACGAGAACGAGATTCCCGCCCACCCACCGGTCGCGCGCGTCGATCGCGCCCGCGAGGCGGAGTGCCCGGCGGGTGGCGTTCAGGTCACCGTGGAGATCACCAATCGCAACGATGCGCGGCGCCGGTGGAAGCCGCAGCGGCGCCGGTTCGCCGGCATCAGCACCGCTCGCCGCACACAGGAGAAGCGCGATGCCCAGGCGGTGCCATCGGCCGTTCATCGATGTCAGCGCACCACCGCGAACTTGCGGGTCGCCTGTGCGGTCGGTGTTCCAAGCCTGAGAAAGTAGATGCCGGCCGCGAGGCGGGAGGTATCGACTCGCTCGACACGAACGCCTGCGCCACCGGACGACATCGCCTGCGAATGGACACGGCGGCCGGCCACGTCGAAGATGTCGAGCGTCATGTCACCCGGGACCGCGGCGTCGTACTCGATGGAGACGGTGTTGCGCGCCGGGTTGGGCACCAGCGAGTGGATCGCAAGCCGGGCGGCCGGCGGGCGGTCGACGATGCCGGTGGCTATCGTGGTGCTGCGCAGGATCACCGCGTCCGGGTCGATCGATACCGAGGTGGGCTCGGAAGCCACGGACACCTCGAACATCTCGATACGCCGGGTGTTGTCGACGCGAAACCGCTCCTCGCCCGACGTCGTCTGGACGGCGATGATGAGCGGCATCTTGAAGACCGGCACGTTGGACTGTGGCATCGTCTGCGTCTGTTCCACGCCGACGTAGACCGTGTAGCCCGGCCCGTCGGGGACCCAGCTGGCGGACGTCCGGTACGTTGGATAGCCCGTTCCGGTCGTCACCCACTGGGTGAAGAATGCGGCGAGATCCATGCCGGAGACGGTCTCCGCCACGCGCTTGAAATCGTTCGTTACCGCCACGCCGTAGCGTACGGCGGGGTCGGCCGCGTATTCACTCAGGATGTTCTTGAAGTTGGTATCTCCGACGACGAAGCGGAGCATGTGCAGCACGACCGCGCCCTTGGCGTAGACCCGGTTGTAGTTGAACATGTTGTTGAC
This sequence comes from uncultured bacterium, assembly GCA_964589805.1. Taxonomy (GTDB): domain Bacteria; phylum Krumholzibacteriota; class Krumholzibacteriia; order WVZY01; family JAKEHA01; genus JAKEHA01. The sequence continues at coordinate 2,718 of CAZPUV010000135.1, forward strand.
GCTGGCCGTGTCCTCCAGCACAAGCGTGCCCAGGGCGCTCTTCGCGCTGTTATAACGCGAGGCCAGGGTGCTCTCGTAGACGCCCGGATACGTCGCCGCACGCGCCTGCCAGTAGACGAGTTCGCTGTAGGTTGCAAAGCCCTCGTTGAGCCACAGGTGCGGCCACGTCTTCGGGGAGAGCTTGTCGCCGTACCACTGGTGCGCCAGTTCGTGCGAAACCAGGCTGACGGATGAGCCGCCCATGGAACTCATGGTCTGGTGTTCCATGCCGCCGCCAAACGTGACCTCGGCATGGCCGTACTTCTCGCTCGCGAACGGGTACGGTCCGTACCACTCCTCGAACACCGCCAGCGCGTCCGCGACGTTGGCCCAGCCGGCCGGCCGGCCCGGGGTCGTGTCGTTGTAGACGAGATCATCGAGGGGCATCACCAGCGGGCCGTACAGCGATGCGAGCGCCGGTGGCCGGACGTAGGAGTTCTGGTAGCGAACGTATTTCCCCACTGCAATCGACACGAGATAACTCGAGATCGGATAGTTCGAAACCCAGTCATAGGTGGTGAAGCCGCCGGCGGAAATCTCGCTGACCAGCGTGCCCTGCGATCCCACGCGATACGTCGAGGGGACGGTCACGGTCACCCGTACGGAATCGGCCTTGTCGGCCGGGTGGTCCTTGCACGGCCACCACTGGCGCGAGCCGTAGGGTTCGGAGAGGCTCCATGCGTAGCGGCCGCTCGCGTGGTTGCCGAAGACGAAGTACCCGAAGCCGCCGCTGCTCGGAGTGCCGGCGTACGCGACATCGACTCTCACCGTTCCACCGACGGACACCGGCGCCGGCAGCGTGATGCTGAGCGTGTAACCGATGTGGCTGAAGGCCAGCGGCGTCAGATCCGGCAGTTTGACCGACGAGACGATCATCTCGGGCGCGAGGTCCAGGACGAGAAGCGACATGGCGGAACCTTTCACCGTGCCTTCGATGCGAACAACGCCGTCGATCGTACTTCCCGTCAGATCGACATCGAGGTCCAGGTGATAGTACGTGACATCGATGTTCGTGCTGGCAACCGAGTGTGCGGACCGGTCGAGGTGTCGCCGCGACGCGGATTTCCCCTCTGCGCAGACGGCGGCGCCGTCGCCGATCTCGATCTGGAATGTCTCGTCGACCTGCGCCGCGACAGTCGCCGCGAACCCGATCAGACAGACGTTGACAACAAGCGCGACACACTCGCGAAGGTGCTTTCTCATGTGCTGTCCTCCAGGGACGGGGTGCAAGTCCCGGCCCCTCCGATGTCGTTATTCCGTTCCGGTTGCGCGGCGCCGCAATGCAGTAATTAACAAGGATAAGCCGTCCGGAAGGTGCCTGCAACATGCGATATCTCGGCGGGGGCGATGGCGCCCTCCCGTGGCCCATCGCTGAAGTGACGGCATGCCCCCAGTTCCGCACAGCCATCGCCAAGAAGACTGTGGTAGGGTTGGAAGCATGAAACGAATCTACGGGGCTGTCCAGGCAGCCTTCCACCTGCCACACACCCGGGTGTACCGGGTCGTTGGTTCGGTTGTCTGGTCACTCATCGTCGTATCCGTCGTGACTCTCATCGTGGAATCGTTTGTCCCGATGAAGCAGGGTACGATGGCGGTCCTCAAGCGCTTCGACTCCGTGCTCCTCGCGGTGTTCGCGATCGAGCTCCTGTTGAGAGTAGCCACCTACCGGCCGCCCGATCTCAAGATATTCCGCCGCCCCCCGCTGGGGCGCATGCGGGTTCACGTGTTCGGCCGGCTCCAGTATCTCCTTCAGCCCCTGATGCTGATCGATCTGGTCACGGTCCTGGCTCTGGTGCCGGCGCTGCGCGGTCTTCGGGGGCTGCGACTGCTGAGGCTCCTGCGCACGGCCCGGATCTTCCGCTACAGCAACCCGTTCTCCGGGCTGTTCCACGCGTTCGAGCGCGACCGGCTCATCTTTGGCCTGGCGCTGTCGTTTCTCCTGGTTCAGGTTGCCCTGGGTGGCCTGAGCCTCTTCATCATTGAAAGGGGCCATAATCCGGAGTTCGATTCGCTGGCGGATGCCCTGTGGTGGGCCCTGGTCACGATCACAACCGTGGGGTTCGGGGACATTACGCCGATCACCGGGCTCGGTCGTGTGGTGGCGGGCTTTCTGATGGTCGGGGGGATGTTCACGTTGGCCACGTTCGCCGGCATCGTCGGGCACAGCCTGCTGCACGTGGTGCTCAGTATCCGAGAGGAGCAGTTTCGCATGGGTGACTACGTCAACCATCTGGTGGTTTGTGGATACGAGGAGGGGATGGACCTGCTCCTCGAGGCCATGCTCGCGGAGCACAATCCCGAGCAGAAGAAGATCGTGGTCTTCGCCGATTTGCCGAGGCCACCGCACATCCCGCCCGCGCTCTACTGGGTCGAGGGCGATCCAACGAAGGAAAGCGAATTGGACAAGGTGCGGGTCGGACGGGCCGCCGCGGTGGTCGTGGCCGGCGCACGCCATGTAAGCCCGCAGCAGGCCGATGCCGTTACGCTCCTGACACTGTTCACCATCCGCTCCTATCTCAAGAAGCAGCGATCGGCGCGGCGCCGTCACGAACCGGTGTACGTCGTTGCCGAGATCCTCGATTCCGAGAATGTCGAACACGCGCGAGCCGCCGGCGCCGACGAGGTCATCGAAACCCGGCGTCTGGGATTTTCCCTTCTCTCTCACGCCATCGAGCACCACGGGACCGCTGACACGCTGAGCCAGGTCGTTCTGCGCGGCGACAGCACACTGTTCGTGGGACGCGTCGACGAGGCGCACCACGGGCGAACGTACGGGGAGGTGGTCGCAGCACTCGATCTGCGGCGTCGTGGCGGGTTGATCATCGGGGTCACGAACAGCAAGACGGGTCGGGAGCACGTCAATCCCTCGGACGATTTCCAGATGGACGCGGACACGATGGTCCTGTACCTGGCCCGCGAGCGACTCCTGGACGGTGCCTCGTCCGGCCAGACGGCTCGCGTCTAGACCCGGGGGATTCTGCCCGATGATGTCGGAGAACATGGAGCCGCAACGCCACGCCGACCCTCACGCACCGCTTCGCGAAGACATCAGGCGGCTCGGCGACCTGCTGGGTAATGTGCTGACCGAGCAGGGTGGCCCGGAACTGCTCAAGACCGTGGAGCGGGTTCGAGCGCTCTCCAAAGCCGACCGCGCCACGGATCCCGCGTCCGCGACCAGGCTGCTCGAACTGCTCGACGATGTTCCGCTCGATCAGGCCGTGCCGCTCGCTCGCGCGTTCTCGCACTTCCTTGCACTGTCGAACATCGCCGAGCAGCACCACCGCATCCGCCGCCGGCGCGACTACCGTGTCGACTCCGACGCGCCGCCACAGCGAGGCTCGTTCGAGGACTGCTTCGGCAGATTGATCGATGCGGGCGTGTCCCCTGCGGACATCCTTCGCCGCATCGTCTCGCTGCGGATCGAACCGGTCCTGACCGCGCATCCCACCGAAATCAACCGCCGCACCAACCTGCGCCGGTACCGTGCGATCGGCGAGTTGCTCCTCGCGCGCGATCGCCACAGCGACGACCCGGGAGAACGCGCGGAGATCGAAGCGCAGCTCGGTCGGGAGATCACGACCCTGTGGCTCACCGACGAGGTGCGATCCGAACGTCCGACACCCCTCGATGAGGCCCGCAGCGGGCTGTTGATATTCGAACAGACGCTCTGGGACGCCGTACCTCGCACTCTGCGCTCGCTCGACCGTGAGTTGCGCGCAAAGGCCGGCGCGGGACTTCCACTGGATGCGGCGCCGATCCGGTTCGGTTCGTGGATGGGTGGGGATCGCGACGGCAATCCCAACGTGACGGCCCGCGTCACGCGACAGACCTGCCTGTTGCAGCGGTGGATGGCGGCCCGGTTGTACCGTGACGAGGTCGAGCGCCTGCGCATGGAACTCTCCCTGCACACAGGAAGCGACGAACTCATCGCCCGTGTCGGACCGGGTGCGGAGCCCTACCGTGAGTTGCTGGGTGCGGTTCTCCAGCGTCTCGAAGCAACCGAGCGGTGGTGCGACGAAACCTACCGGGCGCTCGACGCGGAT
>CAZPUV010000135.1:6809-7366 GCA_964589805.1 uncultured bacterium
GGATACCTCGCGGAGCGAGCCCCCCCCGCGCGGGGTCTACACCGCGGCGGAACAACTGCTCGAACCGCTCCTCCTCTGCTGGCGCTCGCTGCACGACACGGGTGCCGGGCGAATCGCACACGGAGCGCTGCTCGATCTGTTGCGACGGGTACACGCCTTCGGCCTCGCGCTGGTACGGCTGGACGTGAGACAGGACGCCGGACGGCACCGGGAGGCGATCGCCGAGATCGTCGCGGCGCGAAACGACGGGGCGTTCCTGGACTGGCCGGAAGACAGACGCCAGGCCTACTTGAAGCAGGCGCTGAACACCCGCGCGTCCCTGATCCCCCCGGGTTTCCGGCCCTCGCCACCGGTCGCCGAGGTACTGGCCACGTGCGAGGCGATTGCGGGTGAGTCGCCGGAATGGATGGGCGCCTACGTCATATCGATGGCCTCGAGCCCGTCGGACGTACTGGCGGTGGAGGTGCTGCAGCGCGCCGCCAACGTCTCGAACCCGATGCCCGTCGTGCCGTTGTTCGAAACCCTGGACGACCTGCGCGGCGCGGCCGAATCCATCG
>CAZPUV010000136.1:0-7359 GCA_964589805.1 uncultured bacterium
CCGGGCACGAGCTCCCACGCGTGGCGGAGAATATCGAGCATGCCGCCCGCGGTCGGTGTGACGTCGAAGCCCATTTCCTCCTGGGTTGCGCCGACCACGACCGTGCCGTCGTGCTTGGGCAGGAGGTAGGCGCGCGGCGCGCGGATCACGTGGGTGAGCGGGAAGGAATCCGTTCGGCGCAGGCGAACGAGTTGCCCCTTCACCGGTCTCACGGGCGGGACGCACGCGGGCGGGATGCCGTCGATCGTGCCCGACCACGCACCCGCCGCCAGGACGACGGTGTCCGCGACGGCGGCTCCGCTCCGGGTCTCCACACCGGTCACGCGTTCGCTCACGACGTTGATTCTCTGCACGGGGGTGTTCTCGCGCATCTTGACAGCGCGTCGGCCGCACGCGAGCACGAGCGCGTCCATGAACGCGCGCGTGTCGATCTGGTGGTCGTCCGGAATCGCCATGGCCGCGACGATACGCGGTGACAGCGCCGGTTCGACCTCGCGGGCCTCGTCGCCGGTGAGCCATTCGACCGGCAGCCCGATCGAGCGGCGGTACTCGAACGCCCGCCGGATGTACTCGGCGTCGTCGCGGTCGCGCGCAACCACCAGCGTTCCGTGCGTGTCCAGGGCGACCTTTGCGCCCGTGTCCGCCGCGAGTTCCGAGAGGAACGAAGGAAACCGCGCCATGCTCGCCCGGGCGAAGCTCACGAAAACGTCGTCGTCGAAGGCCGCCTCCGAGATCGGCGCGAGCATTCCCGCCGCGACCCGGCTCGCGGACCGCCCCACCTGGTCGCGCTCGATCACGGTGACCGTGGCCCCGTCGCGGGCGAGACGCCAGGCGATCGACAGCCCGATCACGCCGCCGCCGACGACAATCACGTTCGAATTGGAGGATCGTTCAGGCACGGGACACCAACAAGAAAAGTCCGCCGACCAGCACCCGAAACCGGGACGTCGACGGACCCACGTCGAGAAGTTTCCCTTCGCCGGCATTACCCGGATCAGGTGCGTCGGGTGTGTTCTCAGCCCGTCGCGACCGACGCGGACGAGCACCCCGTCTTTCGGCGCCACGATACGCCTCTCGCGGACGGCTGTCAAGGTGGTCGAATGCCGGTGGCGGTTGGTGTATACTGCGCGTCGGGCGCCGGACACCGTCCCTTTGCGCCCCCTCATCACACATCAGGGAGGTCACAATGCGCATGAGAATCGGCGCTGCCGCCACGGTGGCGGGAGGAGCGGTCCTGGCCGCCTTCCTGATCGGGCTCGTGGCAACGGCGGACAACAACATGGTATTCGCAAAGAAGAAATACACGTACCCGACGGCCATGAAACAGGACGTGGTGGACACCTATCACGGCACCACGGTGGCTGATCCGTATCGCTGGCTGGAGGATCCGGATTCGAAGGACACGCAGGAATGGGTGACGAAGCAGAACGAACTCACCCGGGCCTACATCGATTCGTACAACAAGAGAGAGGCCATCGAAGAGCGCCTCAAGAAGCTCTGGAACTACCCCAAGTACTCGCTGCCCAACAAGCAGGGCGACCGCTACTTCTTCTCCAAGAACGACGGGCTGCAGAACCAGTCGGTGCTGTACGTGCAGAAGTCGCTCGACGGCGAGGCGGCGGTCGTCATAGATCCCAACACGTTCAGCGAGGACGGCACCGTGGCGCTCAGCGGGACGCACTACACCCGGGATGGCACGCTCATGGCGTACGCGACCTCCGCGAGCGGGAGCGACTGGCAGGAGATCCGGGTCCGCGACATCGACGCCGGCAAGGACTACGATGATCTGGTCAAGTGGTGCAGGTTTGCCGGTGTGGCGTGGAAGAGCGACAAGAGCGGATTCTGGTACAACCGCTTCCCGGCGGAAGGCGAAGTGGCTCCGGAGGACAGGTCCAACTACGCCAGGGTCTACTGGCACACGCTCGGAACGCCGCAGTCCGAGGACAAACTCGTCTACGAAGACAAGGCGAACAAGGAACTCGGGTTCTACCCCGGCGTCACCGAGGACGGAAACTACCTCGTGCTGGTCGTGTATCACGGGACCGATCCCCAGAACGGGATCCTGGTGCGCCGAACGGACAGCGACGGGGAATTCACGAGCGTGGTCGGGCTCAAGACCGGCATGTTCAATCCTGTCGAGAACGTGGGATCCACCATGTACTTCCACACGGATTTCGAGGCGCCGCGCGGCCGTGTGATCGCCGTCGATCTCGACAATCCGGCGCGGGAGAACTGGAAGGAGATCATCCCGCAGAAGACGGAGGTCGTCGATGGCGTGTCCATGGTGAACAACCAGCTCGTCGTCAATTACATGCAGGATGCCAAGAACAAGCTCATGATCTTCGAGCGGGACGGGAAGTTCCGCCGCGAGATCGAGCTGCCGACGATCGGCAGCGTGGGCGGGATCTCGGGAGAGCGCGACCACACCGAGATGTTCTTCGCGTTCACCTCGTTTACGTACCCCACGACCGCCTTCCGCTACGACTTCCAGACGGACGCGGTGACGGTCTTCCGCAAGCCGGAGATCGACTTCGACGGGACCGGGTACGAAACCGTCCAGGTGTTCTACAACTCCAAGGACGGCACGCGCGTACCCATGTTCCTCACCTACAAGAAGGGCATGAAGAAGGACGGCAAGAACCCGACGCTGCTCTACGGGTACGGCGGTTTCAACATCAGCATCACGCCTTCGTTCTCGATTTCGCGACTCGTGTGGCTGGAAAACGGCGGCATTCTGGCCGTCGCCAACCTGCGGGGCGGCAACGAGTACGGCGAGGAATGGCACCAGCAGGGCGTGCTCGGCAACAAGCAGAACGTGTTCGATGACTTCATTGCCGCGGCGGAGTACCTGATCAAGGAGAAGTACACGCAGACGAAGTTCCTGGCGATCAACGGTGGCAGCAACGGAGGGCTTCTGACGGCGGCGTGTACGATTCAGCGTCCGGATCTCTTCGGGGCGGTCGTGTGCCAGGTGCCGGTGATCGACATGCTGCGCTACCACAAGTTCACCGTGGGCCGGTACTGGGTGTCCGATTACGGCAACGCCGAGGAAAACCCCGAACATTTCAAGTTCCTGTACAAGTACTCACCGCTGCACAACGTGCCCCCCGGATTCAAGTGTCCGCCGATTCTCATCACCAGCGCGGACACCGATGACCGCGTGGTCCCGGCGCACGCCAAGAAGTTCGCGGCGACGGTGCAGGAGAAGGACGCGGGCGAGAATCCGGTTCTGTTGCGCGTGGAGACCAAGGCCGGTCACGGCGCGGGCAAGCCCACCTCGAAGCAGATCGAGGAAGCGGCCGACATCTACTCGTTTCTGTTCAAGACGCTCGGTGTCAAGCCGACGTCCGTGTGACGGAAACCCGGCACCCATCCGTGTTACGGGGCGGTCCGTGCTGACGGGCCGCCCCGGCCGGATGTTCCTTTTCGGTGGCTGATTCATCCTATGCCCCAGTGGCAATCGATCCTCGTCCACGTCTACTTCGTGATTCTGGCGCTGCTGTCCGTGTACGGATTGCATCGCTACGTGATCCTCTATCTGTATCACCGGCACCACAAGCGCGGCCGGCCCGTCTCCGTGCCCTCGATTCCGGCCGGCTGGATGCCGTCGGTGACCGTGCAGCTCCCGCTCTTCAACGAGCTGTACGTCGCGCGCCGCGTGATCGAGGCCGCGGCCGCGATCCGCTACCCGCGCCATCTCTTCCGGATCCAGATCCTCGACGACTCGACCGACGAAACCTGTGCTGTCGCGAGGGAGGTCGCGGAGGAACTGCGGGCGCGGGGTGTGACGGTCGAGTACCGCCACCGCCGGGAGCGCAACGGCTTCAAGGCCGGCGCGTTGAAGGAGGGGCTCGAAGCGACACCGGACGACCTCGTCGCGGTATTCGACGCGGATTTCGTGCCTCCGCCCGACTTCCTGGAGAACACCGTGCCGCATTTCACGGATCCTTCGGTGGGAATGGTGCAGACGCGCTGGGGCTACCTCAATCGGGACTATTCGCTGCTCACGCGCCTGCAGGCCATGCTCCTCGACGGCCACTTCATGCTGGAGCACACGGCGCGCAGCCGGTCCGGGCGCTACTTCAACTTCAACGGAACCGGCGGTGTGTTCCGCCGCGCCGCCATCCTGGATGCGGGGGGATGGGAGGGGGACACGCTCACCGAGGATCTCGACCTGTCGTACCGCACACAGTTGCGGGGTTGGAAGTTCGTGTTCCTGCCGGACGTCGAGTGTCCGAGCGAACTCCCCGTCGACATATACGGCCTCAAGAACCAGCAGCACCGCTGGACCAAGGGATCCATCCAGGTGGGCCGGAAGCTCCTGCCGCGCATCTGGCGCAGCCACGCGCCGCTCAAGGTCAAGCTCGAGGCGACGTTCCATCTCAGCGCCAACCTGAGTTATCTGTTGCTCGTGCTTCTGTCGCTGCTCATGCCCTTCGCGGTGATCGCGCGCGCGCAGGCGCTGTCCCGCGGCACATTTGCCATCGAGGCGGTCGTGTTCGGGATGACGACAGTGTCGATCTTCGTCTTCTATCTGGTGGCGCTCCGCGAGCTGCACGTGGACTGGAAGATCCGAGCTCGCGACATCCCTCTCATCCTGGCCATGGGCGTGGGCATGTGCATCAACAACGCCTGGGCGGTGGCGGAAGCCCTGACGGGACGCAGGACGCCGTTCGTCCGGACGGCCAAGTACCGTATCGAATCGCTTCGCGACCGGTGGCGGGGAAAGCTCTACCGTTCCGCCCGCAGGCCGACGTTCTTCCTCGAACTGCTCTTCGCCTTCTACACGCTCGGGGGGTTCGTCGTGGTGGCTCTGATGCAGGAATGGGCCGCACTTCCGTACATGGGGCTGTTCGTCGCGGGCTACCTCTACGTTTTCGGCCTTTCGGTCGTGCACGCGCGCCAGTGACGGGATGACGCGCGACCGCCTCGTCCTGGTCCTGTCCGGCGCGGCGCTCCTGGCCGCGTTCGCCGCGGTTGCCGCCGCCGGGGAACTGCACCGCCGGATTCCTCTCCTGTTCATTCTGTACGGTTCTGCGTTCGGCGCCTACGTGGTGGGTGTGCGCATCGCGCTGCGCACCGCGCCCACGGATCGCTGGATCCTGGCTCTCATGTTCGGGGTGGCGATCGCGGCGCGCGCGGTGCTGATTCCGTCGGAGCCGGCTCTCTCCACGGACATCTATCGCTACGCGTGGGAGGGTCGCGTGGTGCTCCACGGCGTGAATCCGTTCGCGGTCGTACCGGCGGATTCGTCGCTGGCCCTGCTCCGCGACGCCGACTTCACGCGCATCAGCCACCGCCACATGGCGACCATCTATCCGCCGCTCGCCCAGGGGGTGTTCGCGCTCTCCGCGTGGATTTGTCCCGGAGTCACGACCCTCAAGGCGCTCTTCGTACTCTTCGACATCGGCACCATCGTGGCGCTCGTGTTTCTTCTTCGCGCGCGCGGCCGGCCTCCCGTCCACGCGCTGGTGTACGCGTGGAGTCCGCTCGTGATCCTCGAAACCGGACATTCGGGACACCTGGACGCCGTGGGCGTGTTCTTCCTCGTGGCCGGCGTGACACTGCTTGCGCACGGCCGCCGGTGGACGGGCCATGCGGCATTCGCGGCGTCCTTTCTCGCCAAGTTCATCACCGTGGCGCTGCTGCCGTACTTCGTGGCGCGCCGACACTGGAAGGGAATCGCCCTCGCAATCGTGCTGGCGGCGGCGGGCTATCTGCCTTTCATCGACGCCGGGCCGCGGTTGCTCGACAGTCTGCTCGCGTACGGGAGTACATGGTGGTTCAACGGTCCGCCCTTCATGGCGCTCGCGGGCATCCTCGACGACCCGGGCCTCGGCCGCCGCCTGCTCGCCGGCGCGGGAATCGCGTTCGCGATCGCGGCGGGCTTTCGCGAGCGGGATCTCGTCCGCTGCGCCTACCTGGTGCTGGGATGCGCGCTCCTGCTCTCGCCCACCGTCTATCCGTGGTACCTGATCTGGATCGTGCCGTTCCTGTGCGTGTTTCCCGGTCGCGCGTGGATCGCGTTCACCGGGCTGGTGGTGCTCTCCTACTGGGTCTGGGTGGTGCAGGGACAGGCGGGTCTCTGGATGCTGCCGACCGGTGTGATCGCGCTGGAGTACGTGCCGTGCTATGCGTTGCTCGCGTGGGGAGCGTTGCGACGGCGGGAGCCGAACGCGGAGCAGATCCGTGCCTGACCGCCTTCGCGTCGCCGTGGTGATGCCGGCGCGCAACGAAGCCGCGTCGGTGGGACTCGTGCTGGACGAGATTCCGCGCGAACTCGTGTCGGCGGTGATCGTCGTCGACAACGGGAGCACCGACGGCACGGCGGACGTCGCGCGCGCGCACGGGGCGGTCGTCGTGCGCGAAGAAGAGCCCGGCTACGGCGCGGCCTGCCTGGCGGGTATCGCGCACACCGACGACGCGATCGACGTCATCGTCGTCCTGGATGCGGACCGCTCGGACTACCCGGACGACCTCGCCGTGCTGCTCGGCCCGATCGGGGCGGGCGAGGCCGACTTCGTCATCGGCTCGCGGGTTCTGGGCGGCGCCGAACCGGGAGCGCTGCCGTGGAACCAGCGCTGGGGCAACCGGCTCGCATGCCACCTGATGGCGCTCCTCTACGGCGTCAGGTTCACCGACATGGGGCCGTTTCGCGCCATCCGGCGCGACGCGCTGCTTGCGCTGGGCATGCAGGATCGTACATTCGGGTGGAACGTGGAGATGCAGGCGCGCGCGCTGATCCAGGGGCTGCGCATTCGCGAGGTGCCCGTGCGCTACCGCCGCCGGGTCGGGAAATCGAAGATAACGGGCACCGTCTCCGGTACGATTCGGGCTGGCGTCAAGATCATCGGGACCATATTGGTGTATTATCCTGCGTACAGGCGTTCGCGAAGAAGAAGAACATGAGAGCAACGAAGATCATACTGCTGGCGATGACGGTTGCCCTGCCGGCTGGAGCAGGTCGCGCTGAACCACCTCCCCCGATGCCGGGAACGGCACGTTCGCCGGCCGTCATCCAGACGCTCCTGCGTACCTTCGTCGACGACGCGGGTCGCGTCGACTACGCGTGGCTCAAGAAGGACCCCTCCGCTCTCGATTTCGTCGTGAAATCGATTGCAGCGCTCGATCCGTCGGAGGTCGCGTTCTGGAGCGACGATGACCGGCTTGCGTTCTGGCTCAACACGTACAATGTTCTGACGCTCAAGTTGATCGCCGATCGTTATCCGATCGAGAGTATCCAGAAGATCCCGGGGGCGTGGACCGATGTCCATTTCAACGTGATGGGAACGCAACGGACGCTGGACGAGATCGAGAACCGGATCATCCGCAGGGAATTCGCGGAGCCGCGCATCCACA
>CAZPUV010000137.1:0-4293 GCA_964589805.1 uncultured bacterium
GGTGGGCGCACGGCCCCTTCAACGGTAGGCGATGATGGCGACCAGGAGGCCGAACAGGAATCCGCCGATGACCTCGTTCCACGTGTGCCCCACGAGTTCCTTCAGTCGCTTGCGGTCCAGATGGTGGGTCTGGCGCAGTTCGTCCGCGAACGCGTTGAGAACCCGGGCCTGTTTTCCGACTTCCTGCCGCAGACCCGTGGCCTCGAACACGAAATACAGACTGAAGAGGACCGTCACCGCGAACAGAACCGAAGAAACGCCGGAGTCCCGGGCAACGCCGATGGTCAGCGTCGTCACGAGCGCGGTATGCGAGGAGGGCATGCCGCCGTTGTCGAAGAAACGCAGGATGTTCAGCCGGCGGGTTCGCACCAGTTCGATCAGGACCTTCAGGAACTGCGCGGCCAGCCCGGCGATCAGAGCGGCAACGGCAACGGAATGGAGCATCGAGGAACTGCTTTCAAAGGGGCGTGCACTCGCCACGCGTCGTTGACCGGAGATTCCGGCTTTTATATGCTGAAACCGTGAATGAAATCAAGGTCAAAACGGCGTTCATGACGAACATCGGGCGCCACGACCGGGACTTCCTCTCCCTGCTACTCGATGCCGCCGCGGGCGCGCTGGGCGAAGCGGACCCGGCGCGCGTCACGTCCGTGTATCTGGCCTCGTTTGCACCCGGGGAGTTGTGCGGAATCGACGACGTCGCGGCACTCGCCGACGACGCGCTTCGGCCGTTGCTCCCCCGTTTTCGCGGTCCGGTGCGCGGACCGTTCCTGACCGGGGGCGAGGCCCTGTTCCAGGCGCTGGAACGCCGGGAGGCGGACGACGGCGACGTTCTGCTGGTGGGGTGCGAGAAGATGACCCACCTCGACGCGGCCACCGCCGCGGGTCTGCTCGCGCCGCGCGTAGTCGACGCGGTCGAGCAGAGGCACGGCGCCACATTGCCCGCACTGGCCGCGCTCGCCACGGCCGCGTACCGGACGGCGCACCGGGTTCCCGCCCGCGCGTTCGACGAAGTCGCGATCAAGAACCACCGGCACGCGTCGCTCAACCCCCTGGCGCACTTCCGGCGCACGATCACCGCCGAGGACGTGTGCGGCAGTCCCATGGTCGCCGATCCGTTGCGCCGGTACCATTGCGCGCCCACCTCCGACGGGGCAGCGGCGTGCGTACTGACGAAGGGCGAGGGTGCGGTTCGCATCACGGGCTGGGGAGCCGCTCTCGATGCTCCTCGTTTTCACGAGCGCGCGCGCCCGGGGGAGTTTCACGCCGCCGCGCGCGCGGCGCGGTCGGCGTTCGGGATGGCGCGGCGCACGCCGGCCGACGTGGGCGTGGTCGAGATCCACGACGCCTTTGCGCCATTCGAACTCATGAATCTCGAAGCGATGGGGTTCTTCTCCCACGGCGACGCGTGGCGGGCCCTCGCGCGGGGCGAACTCACCATCGGCGGCCGGCTCGCGGTGAACCCTTCGGGCGGGATGAAGGCGCGCGGTCATCCGATCGGGGTGTGCGGGCTCACGTCGCTGGCCGAGATCCAGCAGCAGCTGACCGGGACGGCCGGCCCGAGACAACAGGCACGCCCCGGCGCTGCGGTGCTCCAGAGCGCCGGCGGCGTGTCGCGCGACTGCTACACGTTCGTGCTGGAGGCCGCATGAGGGTCGGCCGGATCGACGCGTGGCGCTGCGGGCGGGGCCACGTCCATCTTCACGAGAGCCCGGTGTGCGGGGACTGCGGACGTCCCCTCCGCCGCGCGCGGGTCTCGCCCGAGGCGCGCCTGATCGCCACCACCACCGTATACGTGAATCCGGCGGGCCGGCCTTTCGTGCTCGGCGTGGCGGTGACGCGCGGTGTGCGGGCCCGCACGCTGTGCATCGTCGAGGGAGCAGTGCGCGGGAGCGGCAGGGACGAGGTGCTGCTGCGCGAAGAGGAAGGGAGAATCGTCGCGCGACCCCGGCACGGCCGGCGGCGGCGCGAGGCCGGCTAGGGCTTGCAGTCCGGAACAATCCGCCAAGACGGGAGATTCGCGAAGAAACTGATCGCGTTGGGCTCCACGTTGCAGAAGCGGGCGTCGACCGCGGTGATCTCCTTCGGAACTGCGATGAACGTGTACGGTTGATCCTCGTATACCAGGCGCTGCACCCTGTTCCACGACTCCCGCGCCCCCTCCGGTTCCGTCGCCGCGAGCGCTTCGTCGATCAGCCGGTCGACCTCTGGATTCGAGTAGGACACGAAGTTGAATCCCTTCGGCCGCATCGCCCGCGTGTGGAACAGGCTGGTGATATCGACCTTGGTCGGCACCTTCCACTCCACGAACGCCGCGTCGAAATCGGTTGCGAGCACGCGCTCGGTGTAGGTTCCAAACTCGAGCACGCGCAGATTCGCCTTGACACCGACGCGTTTGAGTTGCGACTGCACGATCGTCACCACGTCCACGCGGTTCTGAGCGTCGTTCACCAGCAGCTCGATTTCCAGCTCCCTCCCGTCGCGATCGAGAATGCCGTTGCCATCGTGGTCCTCCCAGCCGTGCGCCGCGAGCACCTCCCGGGCACCCGCGGGATCGAATGGTATGACCGGGATCGTCGGGTCGAAAGCCCACAGCAGCGGAACGATGGGGCTCCTGCATTCTTCCGCGTAACCGCCCCAGACGGCTCGAATCAGTTCCGCGCGGTCGATCGCCATCGTGAGGGCGCGCCGGACGTCGCGGTCGCCGAACGGCTCCCGTTTCGTGTTCCAGGCGATGAAACTCAGCCGGCGCGAAGCGACCGTATGAATGATCGCGTCGGGCCGGCTCGCGCGTATCGACTCGAGGTCGCCGGCCTGCACGGATTCGAGCAGGTCGATCTCCCGCGCCTTCAGCTGCCCGACCAGAGTCACCGCGTCCGGCACGAACTTGAAGATCACGCCACGGACTGCCGGGGTCGGCCCGTAGAACGACGGGTTCGGCTCGAGAGCGATGTACTGCCCCGACTCCCAGCGCTTCACCCGGTAGGGTCCGTTTCCGACCGGTGCGCGCCCGAACGGCGCGGCCTTGATCTGCGCGCGCGGCACCCCTCCGAGGACGTGCTTCGGCAGGATGACGCCATCGTTGGCGTCCATCAACTGGTACAGATAGCGCTCTCGGAAATGGAACACCACCGTGCGCGCGTCCATGACCTCGACATCGCGGATCTTCGACTTGATGCTCGCGCTGGGCCACGCCACGGTCGTGTCGGTGTGCACCTCCCACGTGAAACGCACGTCGTCCGCGGTGACGGGTCTTCCGTCCGACCAGCGGGCGTCGCCGCGGAGAACGAACGTCACCGCGAGGCCGTCCGGGCTGACCTTCCAGGACTCCGCGAGCTGCGGTTTGAACGTCATGAAGTCGTCCTGCTCCTCGAGGAGTTTGTGGAACACGAGGGCAGCGATCTGATGGCCTTCCGCGGCCGTGATTGCAACCGGGTTCAGGGTCCGCGGTTCGGCTCGAGTGCCGACCACGAGTGTGCGCGCGTCGGTCTTTCCCCCGCGCTTCACCGCCCCGGCGGGCAGCGCCGAAGCGGCCACGAGCGCGGCCAGTACGGCAGCCGCGATCACGCGGATCCGGCCGGATTCAACCCGCATCGCGCACCTCCGCGGCGCGCTGGAGCGCCCGCGTCTTGACGTACAGAACTGATTTGTACATGGCGGTCGTGGCCGCGAGGATGAACCCGTTCGCCCCCGCGCGCCAGCAGCCCTTTGCCACATAGTAGTTCAGGAAGACCCCGGCCGGGGCCAGAACCGGGTCGAGCACGCCGACCGCTCGCCTGCCCGCACGATCGCGTGCCTCGAGGGAAGTATACAGATTCATCCGTCTGACGCTCTCGGAGATCGTCGGATGGGTGTAGTGGCACAGCGGTGGTGCGAGCGATCCGACGCTCCCCTCCACGGCGTATCCTTCGTGCACCGACGCATCCGTCACGTGCACCGCGCCGCGGCGGGCGAGGCGAAGCTGATCGTCCTCCACCCAGGGCCCGACCTCGACCCATCGCCCGAGGAACTGGTTCCGCCGGCGGACACGGTAGCCGGCGTAGACGGTTGTCCCCTCCGGAGCGCCGTCGACCACAGCACGGATCGCCGCCGCCAGCTCGCGTGTCACTTCCTCGTCCGCGTCACACGCGAACACCCACGCGTGGCGCGCCTGGGCGAGAGCGAACCGCCTCTGGGCCGCAAAACCGGGCCACGGGTTCTCGACGACGCGCGCACCGTGGGCGCGCGCAATGGCTGCGGTGTCGTCGACGGAACCGCCGTCGACGACGATCACCTCGTCGGCGAAAGCCAGAC
>CAZPUV010000137.1:4303-4927 GCA_964589805.1 uncultured bacterium
CGATCACACCCGAGGCGTCCTGGGCGATCACGACCGCCGACACACCGGACTCCGGACCGGGGTCCGTCGCGCGCACGGTCCCGTCGGGCGCGCCGCTCTTCACGCCGCCTCGCCCACCGCCGGTTCCGCGCCGGATTCCGTCGCGCGCTCTTCCGGCCGCGCGAGTCTCGCGTTGTAGTTCTGGATGGATTCGACGTGAACCGTGTCGCCTGATACCGTCTGCAGCCCGAGAACGAGGGCGTGGAAACCCGCCATGGTCGTGATGCAGGGCACCTTCATCTTGTTGGCGGCGAGGCGTATGAACTTGTCGTCTTCCACGGATTCCCGGCTCCATGCCATGTTCACCACCAGCTGGATGGCCTGATTCTCGATCATCTCGATGATGTCGTGATCACCTTCGCTCAGCTTGTGAACGACGCGAACCGGCACGCCGTGGGAGCGCAGAACCTGCGCCATCCCCGGGGTGGCCACGATGTTGAATCCCATGTCCCGGAGCGCCTTCACCGGGAAGATCACCTTGCGCTTGTACCGGTTGGCCACGGAGATGAACACGTTGGATCCTTTCGGCAGACGATAGCCGGCGGCGAGCTGTGCCTTGATGAAGGCCTCATCGAACGTCTCCCC
>CAZPUV010000137.1:4937-7359 GCA_964589805.1 uncultured bacterium
TCCGGCCGATGCCCATCACCTCGCCGGTGGAACGCATCTCCGGACCCAGGATCGAGTCCACACCCGGGAACTTGTCGAAGGGGAAAACGGGCGCCTTCACCGACATGTAGTTCGGGAGGATCGGTTCCGCGAACCGCTCCATGTCGAGTTTCTCGCCCATGACCGCCCGCGTGGCGACCTTCACCCACTGCACACCCGTGGCCTTGCTCACGTAGGGCACCGTGCGCGAGGCGCGCGGATTGACCTCGAAGCAGTAGATCCGGTTGTCCTTGATCGCGAACTGCGCGTTCATCATGCCCACGACGTTCAGGGCGCGCGCAATCCGTATCGTCTGGGCCTTGATTTCCTCGATGATCTCCGCCTCCAGGGCGAGCGGCGGTATCACGCAGCTCGAGTCGCCCGAGTGGATGCCCGCTTCCTCCATGTGTTCCATGAGTCCCGCGATCGCGACGTTCTCCCCGTCGCACACGCAGTCGACGTCCACCTCCACGGCGCTCTCGATGAACTTGTCGATCATGAGCGCCCGTGATTCGCTCGACCGCAACGCGGAGTCGATCGAGGCGAATATCTCTTCCTCGCTCCGAACCAGTTCCATCGACCTGCCGCCGAGTACGTAGGGCGGCCGCAGCAGCAACGGGTATCCGATCCGGTTGGCCTCGCGGATCGCGGCCTCGCGCGACGAGGCGAACGCGCACGGCGGATGCAGCACGCCGACTTCCGTCATGAGATCATGACAGCGCTCGCGGTCTTCGGCCCTGTCGACCGCTTCCACGCCCGTCCCCAGCACCGGGACACCCGCGGCCGCAAGCCGGTGCAGGAGCTTGAGCGGCGTCTGCCCGCCGAACTGGAAGATCACCCCGACGGGTCTCTCCTTGCGCACGATCGCCATGACGTGCTCGTACGCGACCGGCTCGAAGTAGAGCCGGTCCGAGATGTCGAAGTCCGTGCTGACCGTCTCCGGGTTGCAGTTGACCATGATCGACTCGTAGCCCATGTCGCGCAGCGCCATCGCGGCGTGCACGCAGCAGTAGTCGAACTCGAGCCCCTGGCCGATGCGGTTGGGGCCGCCGCCGAGGATCACGACCTTCTCTCTGCCGCCCCGCGTGCGCCGCGGGTCGTTCTCGACGTCGCACTCTTCGTCGTAGACCACGTAATAGTAGGGGGTCCGCGCCTCGAACTCGCCGGCGCACGTGTCGACCATCTTGACCACCGGGTGGATCGCCATTCCTTCCCGCGCCGCGGTCACGTCGACTTCGTCCACGCCCCATAGAACGGAGAGCTGGCGGTCGCTGAATCCGAAGCGCTTGGCCTCGCGCATGAACGCCGGCGAGGGCGGGAAGGTCTGCTCTGTCACCCGCGTCTCGAAGCTCGCGAGTGCGCGCAGGTTCTCCAGGAACCACGGATCGATGCGGGAAAGTTCGTAGATGCGCGCGGTGTCCATGCCCGCCTGAAACGCCGCCTTGACCGCGAAGAGCCGCATGGAGTTCGGGGTCGAGAGGAGCCGCTCCAGGTCGAGCTGCGAGAATTCCACCGTATCGAAGCCGGCCCAGTCGCTCTCCAGCGATCGGAGCGCCTTCTGGAGCGCCTCGTTGAAGGTGCGCCCCAGCGCCATCACCTCGCCGATGGACTGCATCTGCGAGCCGAGCACGTCCTCCACGCCGCGGAACTTCTCGAAATTCCAGCGCGGGATCTTCACCACGACGTAGTCGAGCGACGGCTCGAACGCCGCCGGTATCGTGCCCACGATGTCGTTGGGGAGTTCGGCCAGCGTATATCCGAGAGCCAGCCGCGCCGCGATCTTCGCGATCGGATATCCGGTCGCCTTGCTCGCCAGCGCGGACGAACGCGACACGCGCGGGTTCATTTCGATCACGACCATGCGTCCCGTCTCGGGCTCGATGGCAAACTGCACGTTGGCGCCACCCCAGACCCCCACCGCGTCCATGATCCGGAAGGAGGCGTCGCGCATCGTCTGGTACTCCCTGTCGCGCAGGGTCTGCACGGGAGCCACGGTGATGCTGTCTCCCGTGTGCACACCCATCGGGTCCAGGTTCTCGATGGAACAGACCACCACGTGATTGCTGTCGCGATCGCGCATGATCTCCAGCTCGAATTCCTTCCAGCCTTCGATCGACTCCTCGATCAGGATCTCGTGCACCGGCGACTTGCGCAGGCCCGTCTTGACGATGCGCACGAAGTCCTCGCGCGACCGCGCCATGCCGCTGCCGCTGCCCCCGAGCGTGAAGGACGGCCGGATGATCGCGGGCAGCCCCAGCACCTCCAGTGCGCGCATTGCTTCTTCCACCGAACGCACGACGGCGCTGCGCGGCGTGTCGAATCCCAGCTCCTCGCACATGGCCTTGAAACCGCTGCGGTCCTCCGCCTTGCGGATCGCGTCGAGGTCGACGCCGATCAGGCGCAC